>JASLGO010000140.1 GCA_030150135.1 Aquirhabdus sp. | reverse complement strand
CAAGGTTGGGCAATGAGCGCTGGTTTGTATGCGACGCTGATTGCAGTTTTTGGTCGTAAGGTGATTCCGTTTATTGCGATTCAAGCGGTGTATGGTTTTAGCTTGCTTGAAGTGATCAACTATGTCGAACACTACGGTTTGCTTCGTCAACAAGACGAAAACGGCAAATACGAGCGTACTCGCCCAGAGCATAGTTGGAACAGCAATAATGTGGTGACAAACTTGTTCTTGTATCAATTACAACGTCACTCGGATCATCATGCGCATCCAACGCGTAGTTTCCAAGCGTTGCGTCATTTTGAGGGAACTCCTCAGTTGCCGTCGGGTTATGCGTCGATGTTGTTGCCTGCTTATATTCCTTCTGTTTGGTTCAAGATGATGGATAAGCGTGTTGCAGCACATTACAAAGGTGATTTGAGTAAGGCGAATATTTTGCCTGAAAAACGCGAAGCGCTGATGAAGCAGTACAATTCGGTTGAGACTGAAAGTACAGCTAAGCTGGAAACCGAAGTAGAAGCGTAATTCCTAAGTTTGTTGTATTTCGAAAAGAAAACCCTGCTCAAGTTGAGTGGGGTTTCTTTATTTGGGAAAATGCTAAATCTTAGGTAATGGCTTTATCTTGAGAGTTTGCTATACTTGTACTGAAACTCCGTACAACTGGTGTTAATTATGGATACTGTTAGCGTCAATCAGTTTAGAGATAACCTGAAAACATTCGTAGAGCAGGTTGTGAATGATCACAACCCGATTAAAGTCACGCGCCGCGCTGGCGAGGCGTTTGTAGTGATTAGTGCTGATGATTGGGAGCGCGAGCAAGAGACGCTCTATGTGCTACAAAATAGCAGTCTGATGACGCAAATCGCTAAATCCTTGGCGACTCATAACAATAAAAAAGGATATACCCCGACAGCCGAGGAAATGGATGAGATCACTGGTATTTGAAGGTCATACGTGGGCTGTTTATGAGGAACTTCGAGAAAAAGATAAAGTGCTTCATAAGTCGTTGTGTAAATTACTGAAAGAAATGCTGCGTGATGATCCTGTGACTGGTTCGGGAAAGCCTGAGCAACTTCGGCATAACCTTACAGGCTTTTGGTCTAGGCGTATCTCACAGAAAGATCGGCTAATTTATAAGTTTGATGATCAGTATATTTATATCTTTGCGATCGGCGGGCATTACGATCAGCATTGAGATTTGGTGGGCTGGGGCAAACTCTCAGCCTACGCGGACTTATATTGACAAGTAGTTTTATAGCCACGATAAGATGCCCAACCACGGGCTAGTTCATCAAGAACTTCATTTGGAGTGAGGTCTTCAAGTTCATTTGATGAGTGAATGAAAACAATGTTCGCAGATCCTTTATGGGTTGTAGATTCGTTGATATAGCAAACTCCATCAATCTTTAATTTCGGCTCATTGTTTTGAATGTCAAGAAGCATTGATTGAATCATGCGATATACGAACCATGTTTCATAAAATTCATACGCCTCATTTAATATGATAAGAAAACCAAGTGCATCTGAACAGGCGAGAGCTTTTTTTGTTTCATATATTTGATGTTTTGCATTTCTAACATAATCTATGAGTGTGCGAGCAGCAAGAGTGTCAAGTTGTTTATTAAATAATTCTTTATTTGAATGCCCTTCATATATTTGCTCGAAGGGAATTGTGCCAAACACAATAGGCATTCCATTTTTAAATTCGGAAGAAGTTTCGATTCTTTTCTGAAGCCACGGTTCTAGTGCGTCAGCACGATCGCTTTTAATACATTTAATTTCAAGAATAGAGCGCTTATTTGCAATGAAGTAATCGGCTTTCTTCTTAGGGAATTTTTGAGTGGGGAGTGTATCAATATCTATTGCTCCAGCCTTACTAATTAAGTAATTTTTGAATTCGGATTCGAGGAGAGGTAAATTCATGTATAACCTATTCGATTAGGCCAAGGTAGTAAATAGACTGCCAATTTTTTCATATCTATCAAAAATATTTTTTGTGAAGTTTTCCCTCATTCTTAGGCTAGCGCAAGGGTTATTCACATTCAACTTGTATTCACTAATATTTATTCCAACACATAAAACTGTACGATCAAGTACAATCCCTCATTATCCTAAAAAAGAACAAATCCAATGACAGAGACTTTAACACCGAAACGTGAGTTGTGGTTGCTACTTACGCTTGCAGGAATCCAATTCACCAGTATCCTCGATTTCATGATCATGATGCCGCTTGGACCGCAGTTTACTCAGCTTTTTCATATTAGCGATGCCAAGTTTGGTTTGTTGGTTTCGGCATACACGTTAGCTGCAGGATTCTCTGGGTTATTGGCATCCACTTATATTGATAAAGTTTCGCGCAAGACGTTGTTGCTGACGTTATATCCGTTGTTTGCACTGGCAACGCTTGCCTGCGGCTTGGCATCGTCTTATGAGTTTCTGATGGGAGCGCGGATTGCTGCGGGATTGTTTGGCGGTGTGTTGATGTCGCTGTCACAGACGATTGTGGGTGATGTGATTCCGTTTGAACGTAGAGGAAGGGCAATGGGTATCATCATGACGTCGTTTTCAGTCGCGACGGTTCTCGGTGTACCGCTTGGTTTGTTTGTGGCGGCGCATTTGAGCTGGCATGCGACGTTTATTGGCATTGCTGTGTTAGCAGGGATGTTTGCTGTATTTGCTGCATTTACATTGCCGCCGTTGCATCATCACTTGTCGTTGACTGGTCGTCCTTCGGCATTTGAAGGCATTCGACAAGTATTAGCTGATCCGAATCATTTGCGGGCATTTTTGTTTTCGATTCTGATTATGTTTGCGGGATTTACTGTGATTCCGTATTTGACGATTTATATGCAAAGTAATGTCGGGATTCATGTTGATCAGATTCCGTATATTTATCTTGCTGGTGGCGTAGTGACGTTTTTTACTGCGCGCTTGTTTGGTCGTTTGACGGATTCTTTTGGTAAAGCAGAAACATTTCGTCTGATGGCGGTACTCGTCGTTATTCCTCTGATGGCGATTACGTTATTACCACCGCTTACGATATGGTATGTGTTACCCATTTCGACGATGTTGTTTGTGTTTATGAGTGGGCGCATGATTCCAGGTATGGCGATTTTAACTTCGGCGGCTGATCCGCGTTTGCGTGGGACATTTATGACGCTGAATTCATCTGTGCAGTCGGCAGCGATGGGCGTGGCGGCGTATGTCGGAGGCTCTTTGATTAGCCGTGATGCGTCAAATCATGTGCAGGGATATTGGATGGCGGCGGTGGTCGGTTCTACAGCAAGTATTTTGGCGATGTTGTTTGTCGGTAAGATTCGGATGGATGGCGTGTCGCGTTCACAGATGGTGAAAGAGGCGAGTGAGGTTTGAGCTAGTACAAATAAAAAAAGCTGGGCATGAAATCCCAGCTTTTTTATTGCGCACAAATCACTTCGCAGGCATAAACGCTGCTAAGCGTGCGCCCATTTCCGCTGCGAGGGTTTGCAGCGCAGACATTGGGCGAATCATCACTTCAAAATGAGTAATCAGACCTGCTTCGTTGAAGCGAATCATGTCAATCCCGTGAATTTCCTTACCTTCAACTTTCGCCGTGAACTCTAGAACAACACTTGAACCATCACTGGTGGCAAATTGACGGTGATATGTAAACTCTTGAAAGACTTGCAATACGGTATTCAAAATCAACGATACCACAGGCGCGCCAACATATGGTTTGAATACAGCAGGGGAGCGGAACTGTGCATCAGTTGCCAGTAGTGTTGGCAAGTTGGAAAGATCTTTTGCCGCGACCATGTCGTGCCATTTGTTTAGTGTAGCAGCTGCGGCTGGTTGTAAGCTGAGTGATGTCATGGGGGGTGTCCTTTTTATAAGTGCTTTCAAATCATATTCAGGCGCACTTCGACAAGCTCAGTGAACTATATAGCTCGTTGAGCCTGTCGAAACGTGCGGCGAATTCCAACTTTATTTAGATCAACCTTACAAACGTGCTGCCAATTCAGCGCCTTGTTTGATGGCAAATTTCGCATCCAGCTCGAGTGCTTTATCTGCACCACCAATCAGATGTGTCGAGCAGCCAGCAGCTTGTAACGCGTCATGTAATTCGCGGAAAGGCTCTTGACCTGCACAGACGATGATTGAATCTACGTTGAGGATATCGATTTTTTTGCCATCATCTACATGCAATCCTGCATCATCAATCTTGTGATAAGACAATCCAGAGCGCATATCTACATCACGGTTTTTCAGACCAGTACGGTGAATCCAACCCGTGGTTTTACCCAATCCATCACCGACTTTGCTGCTCTTACGTTGTAGCAAATGAATTTGACGTGGTGATGATTCAAGTTCAGGTTGGCGCATGCCGCCACGCTCGTTGTATTCAGTATCAATACCCCATTCTGCATAGAATTTCTCTGGGTTTTGGCTACCGCTTTCACCTTCGTGGGTGAGGTATTCAGCCACGTCAAAACCAATACCGCCTGCACCAATAATCGCTACGCGTTGACCAACTTCCTTGCGATCACGCAAGACGTCGAGGTAGGTCATGACCTTCGGATGATCAATACCATCAATCGCTGGTTGGCGAGGTTGAATACCTGTTGCAAGTACGACTTCATCAAACCCTTCTTTGATCAGTTGTTCCGCACTGACGCGTTGGTTGAGTGCAAGTTTGACGCCTGTTGCGTCAATTTTATTTTTGAAATAGCGCAGTGTTTCGTAGAACTCTTCTTTGCCTGGAATGGTTTTGGCAATGTTAAATTGACCGCCAATTTCACTGCTTGATTCAAATAGAGTTACATCATGACCGCGTTCCGCTGCAACTGTTGAAAAGCTCAGTCCTGCTGGCCCTGCGCCAACAACCGCAATGCGTTTGGCTTTTTCAGTCGGGTTGTAGACCAATTCTGTTTCGTGGCAGGCACGTGGATTAACCAGACAAGACGTGATTTGACCTTTGAAAATATGATCCAAACAGGCTTGATTACAGCCGATACAGGTATTGATTTGTTCCGCTTGATTGGCTTCTGCTTTAACAATAAAAAACGGATCGGCAAGTAGTGGACGTGCCATAGATACCATATCGCACATGCCGTCAGCCAATGCTTGTTCAGCGACTTCAGGCGTGTTGAAGCGGTTGGTTGTGACGAGTGGAATCGACACGTGGCTTTTTACTTTTTGTGTGACCCAAGCAAACGCAGCGCGTGGCACTTTGGTTGCAATGGTCGGAACGCGTGCTTCGTGCCAGCCAATCCCTGTGTTGATAATGGTTGCACCAGCTGCTTCGATGGCTTTTGCCAATTGAATGACTTCTTCAAGGTTTGAGCCGTTTTCAACTAAGTCCAACATGGATAGGCGATAGATGATAATGAAGTTTGCCCCAACACGTTCACGTGTACGACGAACAATTTCTAACGGGAAGCGGATACGATTTTCATAGCTGCCACCCCATTCATCGGTACGTTTGTTGGTGTGAGCAACGATAAATTCGTTAATCAAATAACCTTCTGAACCCATGACTTCAACGCCGTCATAACCCGCAGATTGTGCGAGTGCAGCGCAATTGACGAAATCTTCGATGGTTTGCTCAATGTCTTCTGCAGTTAATTCTTTTGGCACAAACATATTGATTGGTGCGCGAATCGGACTTGGTGCAACCAAATTCGGTTGGTAAGAATAACGACCTGTATGCAAAATTTGCATCGCAATTTTGCCACCTACTTGGTGGACAGCGTCAGTCACGACGCGGTGATGTTCAGCTTCTTCAGGGGTAGACATCTTTGCGCCGCCCAGCATGACCACACCAGCTTCATTCGGCGCAATACCTCCAGTGACGATCAGTCCAACGCCGCCACGAGCACGTTCTGCATAGAATGCAGCCATGCGCTCAAAGCCATTTTCGACTTCTTCTAAACCCAAATGCATTGAGCCCATTAATAAACGATTTTTAAGGGTAGTAAAGCCAAGATCTAACGGTTGAAGCAGGTGTGGATAAGCACTCATGGTAACTCCAGCGACGGCTATGGAATAAAGCGATTAGAAAAATATGCAACTAGTTGCATATAAAGATAATCGATTCGCTGCTAATATGCAACTAGGTTCATATTCGGTTACACCTGAAATTTAGCAATCAAGAGGATGCTCATGTCGTTACCCCATGCCTTGATGGTGTCATTGATCGAAAAGTCTTGTTCTGGCTATGACTTAGCGCAGCGTTTTGGGAAGTCGATTGGTTTTTTTTGGCCTGCATCGCATCAGCAAATCTATCGCGAACTTGCCAAGATGGAAGAAAAAGGCTGGGTAAAATCCGAAGCAGAAGAGGGGAGTAAAACCCGCAAGCGAATTTATCAAGTTCTCGATGCAGGACGGGAAGAGCTAAAAAGATGGGTCGCTGAATCTTCTGAGCCTGCGCATATTCGAGATGAGTTTATTGTTCGATTGCGTGCAGATGCCGCGATTGGTCCACTGGGCTTGGAAACGGAATTGCTGCGCCGTGCTCAAATCTACGAGCAAAAAGTCAAAATATTCCACGCCATTGAACAACGTGACTTCATTGATAAAGTAAAACAAGACCCAAGTAAAAATACCCGATCGTTAAAAATTCAACATATGATTCTCAAGGCTGGTATTGCCCATGAAGAGAGTTGGCTGCAATGGTGCAAAGATATGGTTGAATTGTTGCGTGAGAACGATGAATAGTGCCCATAATTATTCACTTCGAACACTCCAAAAAATCATCCATTCATCAAAAATAATTGGGATCTAATCAATGCATATCGTTGCCGATGAAAATTTAAGTTTAACGGATTACTTTTTTAAGCCGTTTGGCTCAGTGACAACGCTTGCTGGACGCGGTATCACCGCAGACAATCTCATCAATACGGATGCGCTACTGGTACGCTCAGTGACCAAGGTCACACCTCAATTACTTCAGGCGGCTGCTGAAAAAAGCATAACTGCACAGCGAATTGGATTTGTCGGCAGTGCGACGATTGGCACAGATCATTTGGATGTTGCTGGTTTGCAGGCGATGGGTGTAGTCGTTGCCAATGCCCCAGGCTGTAATGCTCAGGCGGTTGCCGAGTATGTGGTGACGGCGATTTTAACCCTTCATCCTGAGCGTGCAGCTAAAGCTGGTTTTACATTAGGTATCGTTGGGTTAGGTAATGTAGGAAAGCGCTTGGTTATTTTAGCTAAACGACTTGGATGGCGAGTGATTGGTGTTGATCCATTTGTTTCTAATGATCATGTCGAACAGATAACGATCAAGGAAATGCTACCACAAGTGGATGTTGTCAGTTTTCATGTTCCTATTACAAAAAATGTTCAAAATCAGACGTATCATCTGATGAATGATGAAACTTTTTCATTGCTCAAGTCCGATACCATGCTGATTAATAGCGCGCGTGGTGCGGTCATTTCAGAAGCGGCGTTATTGGCTGATTTTGCAAATAGTCGAGCAAAAGGCTTAGCGATTCGTTCGGTTGTTCTTGATGTGTTTGAACATGAACCACAAATTTCTTCCACGTTATTGAATGATCTAGCGCTGGCTACACCGCATATCGCTGGCTATAGCTTGGAAGGCAAAGCCAAAGGCACAGAAATGATTTACCAAGCCTTTTGCCGATGGCAAGGCGCTGAACCTCAACTAACACTAGACAATAAACTTCCCGCAATGCCTCAACTGTTTGATGCCCAGAAAAATCTAATCGATCAATTACCTGCAATTCTTCCAATGCTTTATCTGATTCGAGAAGATGATATAGCTTTACGTGCTTGCCTCGGCAAAGGTGAAAAATCAAATGAAGTCATTGTCGATGCCGCAAGTTTCGATCGACTACGAAAAGAGTACCCATTACGCCGAGAGTGGGCGAGTTATGGGGATGGCGTATGAGTGGTACTAATGCATTAGATGTAGCAAGTGCACGAGCGTTGCTCTATAAAAATATACGAACGTTTTTTTTATCGCAAAACATCAGTGAAGTTGAAAGCTCATTATTTCCATTGAATGATTACCAAACATCTATTTTTAGTATCAGTAAGCAACGTCGTGATGAAGCGATAGATCGACGGCATGTGGCTGAGTTTTCAGTTGTGCAATGGTCGCAGTCAGATTGTGCTCAAGATCAAGTGCTGTTGGCTATTGATGCATTTCTCCAAGCTATATTTGCAGGGGAGTTTGAGCCTGAGCGACGGACTTTTCGTCAGGCATTTATACAGCGTTTAGGCTTTGATCCAGATGAGTTATCTGCTGCTGAACTCAGACAAGAAGCAAGGCGTTTAGGGCTTAATGTTTCTCTAGGTGAAGATCGTTTGGCATGGTTGAAACTGATGTTCGTTCATTTTATTGAACCGACGCTGGGGATTGACGTGCCTTTGTATTTGACTGAGTTACCTGATCAATGGCGTGATACTCATTTTGATAAAGATGCTGAACTTACAAGTCTTACAGACGTGTTTATTGATGGAATTAAAGTTGGAAGTGTTCTGAGCCAGCCTCATCATGTCAATGTGGTGTTTGGATTAGATCGCTTGTTGATGATTATTCTTGAAACAAGGCAGATTGGAAAAGTCTTCAGCATGACTTGAGTGTAAAAAAAGCAGACTGTTGAGATTTCAACAATCTGCTTTTTTATTTGCTGACTAACTTTAGAAATTTAACTAAGTCTAAAAACTACAGCTTAAGTCTACGGTATCTAAAGTCGTTGGCGTTTGCTGTGTTGAGCGACCTGTATCCGCACTGGTGATGACAGTTCCACTGCTGGTTTGCTGCACATACATTTGAATAAATCGTGGAGCTGTAAGGTCAGCCGATGTCACATTAAGTAAATATTGATTACCTGTAATGCGAGTTAGGCTATCAGAGAATTTACGATTGACGACTGCTTGATATGATTGTCCGCTTTGGCTTAATGTGATGGTGCCGTCATATCCAACCGCTAATTGACAGCCATTACTTGCTTTGTAGATACCATTCAATTGCATGATGTCATTTGAGCGACCAACGGCATCATTTGCATCCAAGGCATTTTTGAAATTTGTACCTGTCGGTAAACCAAATGCAAGAGTGTAGTTTCCAGCACCAACACGTCCTGCTGGAGTGTTTACAGTAGGGGATGTGTAGCTTGAGTAAGTTTGGTTGTATACACCGTAATCATAGTTTTGAATGTAGCTCAGACTTGCAGAATCAGTTCTTGATGCTGCTGGCAGTGATGCGTTAATGGTATTGAAATATTGGATTGTTGCTTGCTTCAATGCAGCACCACGCTGAATTCGTTGATTTGCATTGACGTTAAGGAGAGTCGCTATACTGGTGTTATCTGGGTCATCATTGGTTTGTGATGTGACTCCGCTATATAGAATAGGATTGGCAATAACCACAGTTCCATCCGTGTCTCCACCAAAAGTGGTCATCCCATCCAAATCACCATCCCGCATATCCAATGCAGCTCGTGTAGCAAAGTTCAGGTAAGGCGTTGTGTCCGTTAAATTATTCTGGGCATAGAGCGCTAATTGTCCAAGTGCTATCGCAGCATAGATACCTGGGTAGTTTGCAGCAGGTATCGTGGCGTTTGCTG
>JASLGO010000164.1 GCA_030150135.1 Aquirhabdus sp. | reverse complement strand
CATCGAAACATGAGCGAATTTCTCACTAGCAGCATCATCTGCTAAAACTAACTTGGGAGTTACGATCTTGGAAGCACGTGTAGTAGACCTCGCCAAACTTGGCAAACATGATATTGACCGAGTTGGCGGCAAAAATGCGTCCTTAGGTGAAATGATCAGCCATCTTTCTGGTGCTGGTGTCAGTGTTCCAGGTGGGTTTGCAACAACCGCGCAAGCATTCCGTGATTTTTTAGAACAAAGTGGTTTGAATGCCCGCATCCAAGCTGCATTGAATGATCTTAACGTCGATAATGTACAAGCATTGATTAAAACAGGCGCGCAAATTCGTCAATGGATTATCGAAACGCCTCTGACTCCTGAATTAGAGCAAGATGTACGCAATGCGTTCACAGAACTATCAGCAGGAAACCCTAATATTGCAGTTGCAGTTCGCTCAAGCGCAACAGCAGAAGATCTTCCAGATGCATCTTTTGCTGGACAACAAGAAACATTCCTCAATATTCGTGGCATTGATAACGTACTTGTGGCGATTAAAGAAGTTTTCGCGTCTTTGTTTAATGATCGTGCAATTGCGTATCGAGTCCACCAAGGTTATGCACACCAAGGTGTAGCACTCTCTGCGGGTATTCAACGCATGGTTCGCAGCGAAACAGGATCAGCAGGTGTCATGTTTACACTCGACACTGAATCTGGTTTCCGCGATGTTGTCTTCATTACTTCTGCTTATGGCTTAGGTGAAATGGTCGTTCAGGGCGCAGTAAACCCTGATGAATTCTACGTTTCTAAGCCATTACTCGAAAAAGGCAAACACGCCATCGTACGCCGCAATCTAGGTAGCAAGCATCAAAAAATGATCTATGGTGACAGCGGTGTCACAGGACACTCCACAGTTGTTGTTGATGTCGATAAAGCTGATCGCCTCAAGTTTTCTTTGAATGATCAAGAACTGATAGAACTGGCAAAACAAGCACTGATTATTGAAAAGCACTATCAATCGCCAATGGATATTGAATGGGCTAAAGATGGTGATGATGGAAAAATCTACATCGTTCAAGCTCGTCCAGAAACAGTAAAAAGCCGTCAAAATGTTGGCACGATGGAGCGCTATTTGCTCAAACAAAAAGGCACAGTTCTCTGCGAAGGCCGCTCAATCGGTCAACGCATTGGCTCAGGTCGTGTGCGCATCATCAACTCAATCAAAGAAATGGATTCGCTACAAAGCGGCGATGTTCTGGTTTCTGACATGACCGATCCAGATTGGGAACCTGTCATGAAACGCGCA
Source organism: Aquirhabdus sp. (assembly GCA_030150135.1). GTDB lineage: Bacteria > Pseudomonadota > Gammaproteobacteria > Pseudomonadales > Moraxellaceae > Aquirhabdus. The sequence goes on along the minus strand of JASLGO010000164.1, from coordinate 4,462 downwards.
TCTGCGATTATTACCAATCGCGGTGGCCGCACATGTCACGCGGCAATTATTGCACGTGAATTGGGCGTACCAGCAATTGTCGGTTGTGGTAACGCAACTGAAGTATTGGTTGATGGAAGCGAAGTCACTGCATCATGTGCCGAAGGTGATACAGGTTATATCTACGAAGGTGCTTTGGACTTTGAAGTTCAAAAGAACTCAATCGACTCAATGCCACCGCTGTCATTCAAAATCATGATGAACGTGGGTAATCCTGACCGCGCATTTGACTTTGCTCAGATTCCAAATCAAGGTGTTGGTTTAGCACGTCTGGAATTCATCATCAACCGTATGATTGGTGTGCATCCAAAAGCATTGATCAATATAGACAGCTTGCCGCGCGAAACACGCGCAGCCGTTCTTGCACGTACTGCGGGTTATGCAACACCCGTTGATTTCTTTGTCGAAAAACTGGTTGAAGGCATTTCTACGCTTGCCGTTTCTTTTGCAGGAAAACCTGTCATCGTACGGATGTCGGACTTCAAATCAAATGAATACGCTAACTTGATCGGCGGAAAACTCTACGAGCCTGAGGAAGAAAATCCAATGCTCGGTTTCCGTGGTGCAAGTCGCTATGTTTCTGACAACTTCCGTGACTGTTTCGAACTCGAATGTCGTGCATTAAAAAAAGTCCGTGAAGAAATGGGCTTAACCAACGTCGAAATCATGATTCCATTTGTACGCACTGTTGGCGAAGCAGCACGTGTCATTGAGCTGCTTGCACAAAATGGCTTACGTCGCGGTGAAAATGGCTTACGTGTCATCATGATGTGCGAATTGCCAACCAATGCCTTACTTGCGGATCAATTCTTAGAACATTTCGATGGCTTCTCAATCGGTTCTAACGACTTAACACAGCTCACACTCGGTTTGGATCGTGATTCAGGCATCGTATCTCACCTGTTTGATGAGCGCGATGATGCAGTTAAAGCACTACTATCAATGGCAATTTCTGCATGTCGTAAAGCAGGAAAATATATTGGTATCTGTGGTCAAGGTCCTTCAGATCATCCAGATCTGGCGTTATGGCTCATGGAACAAGGTATTGACTCTGTGTCATTAAACCCAGACTCAGTACTCGATACTTGGTTCTTCTTGGCACAAAATCAAACTGGTTTAAAGAAATAACTTTTTGATTGACAAAGAAACCCTTACAAAAAGCTCGTATATACGAGCTTTTTGTTCATTACATATCAACATTAATCATCGTAGAATAACGTCTTAGCAATTAATTAGTGCAGACTTAAAACTAGGCAAATGAATATGCAAATCTACCTAGCTCGTAATAACGAACAGGCTGGTCCTTATACACTTGAGCAAGTCAATGCAATGCTTGCCAATACTCAAATCGTTTTGACTGATCTTGCATGGCATGAAGGTATGGAAACGTGGTTACCGCTCGGACAATTAACGGGTGGTAAGATGGTATACAACCCATCCAACTCTGCCTCAGCAACAATTGCACCGTTTAAAACATCAGCATCCATTACCGTGCTCAGTGAAAAATTAGCAAATGGTGCAACTTTAGCGAACGTTGGTCGTCGTATTAGTGCCGCACTTGTTGATTACATTCTCTTAAATATGGTCATTGGAATTGGCTTCTTTTCAACAATGACAACAGAAAGCATTAAGAAACTCAACGACACGTTTCAATCCGAATTGACTAATGTCACATCGAGTGTTCAACAAGATAACATGCAAATATTGCAAACCATCTATGCCAGTATTCCGCAGAATACGCTTGCCACTGTAGGTCTACTCGTACTTATCTTAACAACCCTCCAGATGGCGTTGATTGCGTCTCGTGGTCAAACCATCGGGAAAATATTGTTTAATATTAGAATTGTTGATGAAACAAGCGGTAGAAAAACAACAGCTTTACGTAGTGTTTTACTGCGTTCAGTTTTAGTTAAATATATTGGCTACAATCTCATAAGCTCATTACTATTTTTTGTAGACTTTGTTTTTTTATTCACTAAAAACAATCGAACACTGCATGATCGTTTAGCCAGAACATTGGTCGTTGATGCAGAGCCAATACAACTTGAAAAACCAAAGTCATAATCTCTTTTGTCACACAAATGAGATGATTGTTCGTGCAAAATACACGGTTAATGTATATTGCTTGATAGTACGCATTTTTATAGCGAAGGATAAATACAAAATGATGGCGGCCGTATGACGATTCTGATTTTATTTCTGTTAATCGTCTTGAATGGTGTATTTGCAATGTCAGAAATGGCACTCGTCAGTACACGTAAAGCACGTCTGCAAAAAAGAATTGATGATGGCGATCGAGGTTCAATTGCTGCCGCAAAACTGGCTGAGAATCCTGCTGATTTTATGTCGACCATGCAAATCGGCATTTCAACCATTACCATTCTTAGCGGTATCTTGGGAGAGTCTGCTCTCTCTGAGCCTGTTGCAACCTTCCTGCTTAATATCGGAATTCATCCAGCTGCGGCTCATACTCTTGCAACAATCTTTATCGTCGCGATTGTAACCTATGTCAATATTGTGATTGGCGAACTTGGACCTAAGCGATTAGGGCAAATTGCACCCGAAGCCATTGCACGAATTGTTTCTCGCCCCGTTGTTTGGCTGACTGCTGTCATGCTTCCAATCGTCCGTTTTTTATCAGGTTCGACATACTTTGTCTTGCGATTGATCGGTATAAAAAACACTCAAGGTCCTAAGATGACCTCTGACGAGATTCACGCCATATTAGTCGAGGGTTCTCAAAGTGGGCTGATTGATGAACAAGAACATCAAATGGTGCGCAACGTATTTCGACTTGATGATCGCAAAATCGCCAGCCTGATGGTTCCTCGCCTCGATGTCACTTGGTTATCTGTCGATGACAGCATTGAAAAAATACTTGAAATCATTGAACGAAGTGAGTTTTCATTATTCCCAGTATGTCGTGAAAGTGTGAATGACGTCATGGGTATCGTCATGGCTAAAAACGTCTTAATGCAATCACTTAAAGGCGAGTCTCTAAACCTTGAGGCTCTCATGGAACCGCCTTTATATGTTCCAGAATCACTTAACGGCATGGAGCTATTGAATTTACTCCGCAGCTCTCAGACTGAAATGGCGCTTGTTGTTGATGAATATGGCGACATCCAAGGAATTGTGACACTAAAAGATCTCATCGAAGCGATTACAGGTGAGTTCCAAACGGATGATGAAGAAGATGCCTATGCGATTCAACGCGACGATGGCTCATGGTTACTTGATGGTTTAATTTCTAGTCATGATCTCAAAGATCGTTTAAAAATTAAAAACTTACCCGAAGAAGATCGCGGATTGTATAACACACTCTCAGGTCTGATTATGATGCAATTGGGGCGCATTCCTAAGACTGCTGATAGAATTGAATGGGCTGGCTGGTCACTTGAAATCGTTGATATGGATGGCAAACGAATTGATAAGGTTTTGGCAACTTATATCGATGGTGATGAAGTCGAAGATCAAGATTAGTTCATGAATCGATCTTCATCGAAACAACCTCCTCAACTGCCTAACTCGTTGGATGCACAGCCACTTTCAGCGAGTCGACATCAGCGTATACGAGCGGGTTTGATTGATCATTTTATGGACAGCACAGTCTGGGTGTGGTTATTTTTGATTGCAATATGGACAGCTTTACATTTACAAGCTTCAATTGATGCACGCACTTTTTTGACTCTTCTTTGTTCAAATTTTTCACTATCAATGAGCTTAATTGGTTTATTTTTTGTCGGTGATTTTTTACTCTGTATTCATCGCGGACAAAGCCTAGGGCAAATGATCAATGGTATCTACAAGACAACTATCTCTTCACACATCCAGACAAAGAATCAATCATTTGATGTACTGAAATTGTGGCTACACGGTCTGGTCAGTCGATGTTTAGGTCTGCCGTTATTATTGATTTGTCTCCTAACTTGGCTCACTATTGATCCAGTTATCACGCCTATTCATCTTCAGGATTTTTCTTTAATTGAACCTGAAGGATCATATTTATTGATGATTTTTCTCCTCAAGATTATCGGTATCACATTACTCTTATTTGGTTTGTTTTTGCCATTTGGGCTTGCGTTTGCACGAGGTTCGTTACCCACATGGTACGACCAAATTTTGGGTATCAATGTCATGCAAAAAAGACCTAATTGACGCATGTAAACACCTAGAAAATCTTGTCTTAATCAATTAAGTTTCGTATAATCCGCGCTTCGCTTTTGCGATCACGCATAATTTATTACTTAATATTATTTTGCGTGCCTCCTTGCTTCTATCGTCTTATAGATTAGATAGGGGCTGTCCAAACCGTAAGGAGCTATACATGCGTCACTACGAAATCGTATTGCTGGTTCATCCAGACCAAAGCGATCAAGTTGTTGGCATGGTCGAGCGTTACCTGACTCAGATCAAAGAAGCG
>JASLGO010000142.1 GCA_030150135.1 Aquirhabdus sp. | reverse complement strand
TGCAGATACTTCCGCTTCTTGATAATGCTCTATCTCTGGACGACTCATCGCACATCGATGTTCTTCACATTGAATCGCCACATGAAAAATCGAGAACTCCTGCGCCAACACATCCATTACATCCTCCAAAACATCCTGTGTGGCGCGCTCAGGGCAGACTACATGTACAGTCAGAGAGACTTTATTAATTGTGAGAGACCACACATGTAAATCATGAATACTCTCAACCCCTGCAATCGCCATCAACGCCTCACGGATGGTCTTCACCTGCAATCCATCAGGCACACCCTCTAACAAAATATGTACGCTTTGTTTGCACAGCTTCCATGTGCGCGGTAAAACCCAGAGCCCAATCCCAATCGCAACCAGCGAATCCACCCACCACCACTGAGTTAAATAAATAAGCCATGCACCTAAAATCACGCCTGCTGATCCTACCGTATCAGCAAGAACCTCTAGATATGCCGCCTTCATATTCAAACTATTACGCTGTCCACTGGTAATAATTTTCATGCAAATCAAATTTACAACCAGCCCTAAACACGCAATGACCAACATGCCGATCGAATGCAGTTCTGGAGGATTGGAAAGGCGCAAATACGCTTCATACAAAATATAAATTGCCACTGCAAAGAGTAGCAACGCATTCAGAATGACCCCAAGAATTTCAAATCGGTAATATCCATAAGTCCGTTGTTCATCCGCTGGTCGCCGTCCAACACGTATCGCCATAATCGCAATCGCAACCGCTGCAACATCCGTAGAGACATGCGCAGCGTCTGATAGCAGAGCCAAACTGTGCGTCCATAAGCCACCAAATACTTCTGCCGCCAAAAATAGAGAAGTTAAAATCAGAACAGCCCAGAGACGCCCTTCATTCTGGATTGGCGGAGCGTGGTGATGTCCGTGCGAATCATTCATAATCCACTCACAGAGAACAATTAAAATTAATTTTTTTCACGCCGATCGATGGTTTATTTTGCAAATTTTTTGCCAAAAAAACAAATCAGCCACAGTATGATTCACGGTATATTCAACACACTCTTCAATCGACAGAAAAATGAATACCCTCAATATTGATCAAATCACTTGGATTATTGTATGAGAATTTTACTCGTCGAAGATGACGCCATGATCGCTGACGCACTCACTGTAACCTTACGAGATGCCAGTTATGCAGTCGACCACGTCGCTGATGGAAATCTAGCACACACCGCATTGCGTACTGAAGAATATCAAATGATATTGCTTGATCTCGGCTTGCCCCACCAAGATGGTTTAACAGTGATCAAAAACTGGCGGGCTGAAGGCGGTGAAACACCAATTATCATCATCACAGCCCGTGACGACTTACAATCACGAATCCAAGGTTTAGACTTAGGCGCAGATGATTTCTTGGTGAAGCCATTTGAGACCTCTGAATTGTTAGCGCGGATTCGTGCTGTAAGTCGACGAAAACAAGGCTCAGCGCAACCCATTTTGACCAATGGCAAAGTCACGTTAAATCCCGCCAATCATGAGGCGACATTTATCGACACCACGGTTGATGATGCCGAATCCAAAAACGTTCGACTATCAGCACGCGAATATGCACTACTACATGCGCTCCTTCTTCGCAAAGGAACCATCCTCTCTCGCAGTGAACTAGAAACCACCATTTATGGCTGGGGAGAAGAAGTGGAAAGCAACGCGATTGAATTTCTGATTCATAGTGTCCGAAAAAAACTCGGACAAAAGGTGATTACCAATGTTCGCGGTGTAGGATGGGTGGTGGAGAAATAGCCGTGGCACAATCGACAAATTCAGACCACAACGTGCCAAATCCACAAACTCACAATAATGATGCTTTAAAACAATATCGCTCGCTGCGATTTTATCTCATTGTGTGTCTTTCTGGATTAATCATCATTATTGGGGCATTGACTGCACTTGGGGTTTACCACTCAACCCGCAAGGAAGCACTGGCATTACAAGACCATCATTTAGAACTCATTGCACAAGTGATGTCCCAATATCACTACAACATTGTGCCAAATTATACAGATGGCCCCGAAATCAAACCGTCAAATCACATCCCAACAGATCCCGAGCAACAAGAAGCACTGATCAAAACCGATCAAGCCACTGAACTTCAAGAATCTCAAATCGTCATTCAACCCATTTCATTCACTCCAAACAAGACTGAATTACATTGGCTACAAACCCCTCAATCGATCAATAATGGTTTATCGACGATCAAAAGTCATGGCGAAAAATGGAGAGTATTTGTCAGTAAAAGCTCTACTGGTCAGCGATTTGTGGTCGGACAACGTACAGAAGTTCGCGATGAACTCGCGGAAAATACGAGTTTACGGATGCTTATTCCTTTAGTCATTTTGCTGCCTATTCTGATTTTAATGATTACGTTGATCATCCGCCAATCCTTCAAGCCAATTGCCAAGCTCGCAGCTCATATCGACCAACAACAAGATGGAGAACTTCTTCCTCTCAACGATCTCAAGATTCCACGAGAAATTCTACCTTTCGTCTACTCCATCAATCAGTTGCTCACACGTCTGTTCAAGAATATGGAGCAACAACGTCGGTTTATTGCCGATGCTGCACATGAACTCAGAACACCACTCACCGCCCTCACATTACAGGCTGAGAATCTTAATCATGCAAAATTATCGACTGAAGATGCAGAGCGAGTCCATCAGTTGCAAGGAGGATTAATTCGCTCTCAAAACTTACTAGAACAGCTCCTCAATTTAGCCAGACAACAAAGTGGAAACATCGGTACAAGAACACAAATTTCTTTGCTCACCACACTCAAAGAACTCCTCGCAGATTTTCTTCCTCTCGCGGCACAAAAGAATATTGATTTGGGTGTTCTTCAGCAGGAAGATATCTGGGTCAATGCAGCAATGCAGGACATTCAAATGCTCTTACGAAATGCAATCAGTAATGCGATTCGTTATACACCGATTGGCGGTCGGGTCGATATTCGTATTTATGCGACTGCCGCATTTGCATGTATTGAAATTACCGATAATGGAATTGGAATACCTGAAACTGAACTATCAAGGGTCTTTGATCCATTTTATCGCGTGCTCGGTCAAGCTGAAACAGGAAGTGGACTGGGACTGACTATTATTCAAGAAATTGCGCATCGCTATCACGGTCGCGTGACTTTACGAAACCTAGAGCATCAAAGCGGATTATGCTTTGAGTTCCAAATGCCGATAGGCTAAATACATGAGTTAAACATCGTATATGTTTTTACTAAGTCTAACCTGCTAATCTAAAAAATGCGTTTCATGGATTGAATTTCGTTTGGAATCTCTGGATTTTTTATCATTTCTCGTAAAAACCAAAAAAGTTCTCAAAAATATTGTGTTACCCTTGACTCAAATTTGGAATCACACAATCAGATATCGCCCAACAATTTATGTCGACAGTTTTCTTTTGTGCGGATGATTACGCATTGAATAAACCTATTAGTCAGGCCATCGTGCAACTGATCGAAGACGGTCGCTTGCAAGCCACGTCCTGTATGACGCAATCTCCACTGTGGGAAGCTCATGGAGCAAAATTACGTGAAGTTCGTGTGGCGCACCCCTACACACAAATCGGGCTGCACTTTAATCTGACGCATCATTTTTCTGACGACATGCTGACCATGACCTTAGGGCGACTCATGCTAAACGCATGGCTCGGCGGTCTATCTCGTACAGCGATTGAAAAAACACTGGCTTATCAATGGCAACGCTTTGTTGATGTCATGGGACGCGCACCTGATTTTATTGATGGTCATCAGCACGTCCATCAATTTCCGATCATTCGTGATGTTTTACTCACCTTTCTCACCAACAAAGGTTTTAGTGGTTGGATTCGTAGCCTGAGTCACACTGTAGAAACACCAAGCTTTTTCTTAAAAAGTAAGATGTTATCTCTGCTTGGCGCTCGCACACTGAGCGTCGAATGTGAAGATCTGCATTTTAAGCAAAATGCTCGTTTTGGCGGGATTTATGATTTTTCAAATCTAATTCCATACCCAGCTCTAGTTCAGCATTGGCTTAGTCGCGCAAACAACCATAAATCCTCAATATCCGACCCAAAAGACGTTCAACATAGCCTACTTATTATGTGCCACCCAGCGGTAGATAAATCAGACTCAACGGATACGATCGCCCCTGCGCGCGTCCGCGAATATAACTACTTGGCATCTCATCAGTTTATTCAAGACTGTGTAAAAAACGACATTACCTTTACTCAGTTCACGACAAAAAGGTCGGGAGGAGACTTAAATGTCCCGTGAAAATCCATTTCTTTCTTGCGTGGTTCCTGCATACAACGAAGCAGAAAATATCCCTCATTTTATTCCCGCGCTTGCCAAAAGTCTGAACGAGCTAGGTGTTCGTTATGAAATCATCGTGATCGATGATGGCAGTAAAGATCATACTTTAGCGACTCTACAGCCGTTTCTCGATCAATACCCACTGAAGGTGTTTGAGCTGTCGCGAAACTTTGGCAAAGAAGCAGCGATTAGTGCAGGATTAGATCAGGTTAGCGGCAATGTCACACTTCTGATTGATGCCGACTTTCAACACCCGATTAGTGCCGTTTCAACCATGCTCGACCTATGGCGCAGTGGCTATGATATGGTCTATGGCATTCGTGACCGTAAAACAGAAAGTGGCATTAAACAATTTCTGACCCGCCAATTCTACTGGTTGATGAACGCTGCCTCTTCGATTGACATTCCAGCAGATGCAGGCGATTTTCGTTTGATGGATCAACGTGTGGTCAAAGCACTGCAAGATCTCCCTGAACGCACACTTTATATGAAAGGCATGTATGCATGGGTGGGATTTCGCAGTATTGGCGTGCATTTTACGGAAGCAGAGCGCCATGCGGGTGAATCTAATTTTAATTGGAAGCGTCTCACGGGATTAGCATTAACAGGTTTAACTGCATTTTCCGATCTACCTCTTCGTATTTGTGTTTTTTTAGGCGCATTCATCGCATTCTTGGCACTGACATACGGAACATTTATTACCTGCGATGCCCTGATTGATGGCACGACTGTACCTGGTTGGACAACTCTCGCAGCAGGCATGATGCTCTTGGGTGGGATACAGCTTTTATTTATCGGAGTACTCGGGGAATATATTGCTCGGATTTACAACGAAACCAAAGGACGCCCAAAATACATCATTGCGCGTCAGTACGATGAAAAAAATCCAGCACAACCACATGAAATGAACATGATCGAATTGGCATCGCAACAATCGTCCAACACACCCCAAGCGACCTTGCGAGATGACTAAGCAATCATCTCTCATCCAAACGATTGGTCAATTGATGCGTTTCGGCATTATTGGTGTATTGGCGGCATTGACCCACTACGCGATTGCGATTACCTTAACCAGCAAAGGTATGCTACCAGCATGGGCTAATCTTATTGCGTTTGTCATTGCTTTTTGGGTCAGTTATTTCGGACATCGTTATTTTAGTTTTGACGCGGGTGATGTGTCTCATCAGCAAACCTTACCGCGCTTTATTTTAGTCGCAGTACTCGGATTTATCTTAAATGAATCTTTATTACTGCTAATGTTGCATTTTACGTCCATAACCATTGCTCTCGGTTTACCATTCATTATTATATTGACGGCTATTTTTACTTTCGTTTTAAGCCGCCAATTCGCTTTTGATACATCCAACTCTCGCACCGAATAGACAGAGAAAATCATGTTTTCCATTCGCTCCAACAAAGTGTTTTTTGTCATTATTGCGCTCTGGCTTGGCATTGCCGCCAGTATTCGTCAACTTGCTGTACCTGATGAAGGGCGCTATGGAGACATTACACGTTGGATGGTGGAGTCTGGCGACTGGTTGACGCCACGCATCAATGATGTCCCTTTTTTCCATAAGCCGCCCTTACTCCATTGGCTTGGTGGCGGGCTGATGGAAGTCTTCGGTGTCCATATCTGGGTCATGCGTTTAGTCCCTGTTTTTGCAGGGATGGTGATGTTGCTCGGCATGTTTTGGTTTGTATCGCGTCATGCGGAAGCGAAGATTAGCCAATCTCTTGCGCGTAGTAGCGTGTTGGTGTTGGCAACCAGCTTGTTGTTTTATGGCAGCAGTCAGTACATCAATCATGATTTACTCGTTGCGGCATGGATTTCACTGACCGTATTTGCTTTTGCTGACTATGCCATCAAAAATGAGAAAAAGAGCCTATTCTTGGGTTATTTTGCGGCTGCGCTCGCACTACTTTCGAAAGGTCTCATTGGCGTACTGATTCCAGGCATGATCTTATTACCTTGGTTAATTGTTTCAGGACACTGGCGACGGATTCCTGCTCTACTCAATCCGCTTGGCATTGTTTTATTTCTAGCGATCGTGTCACCTTGGTTGTACTTGGCACAGCAGAAATACCCAAACTTTTTGCATTATTTCTTTATCGAACAACAATTTGATCGGTTTGGTGGCAAGCAGTTCAACAACAAGCAACCGTGGTTCTTCTATGTGGCATGTTTGTTGATCAGTTTCTTGCCGTGGCTTCTACTGGTCGGCACACAATATTCTTGGAAAAACGCGAAAACACTGCTCAACAAGAGTGTATTTGGATTATTGGTCTGGTGGGCAATTTCGGTGACGGTATTTTTCTCAATGCCACCATCAAAACTCGCAGGCTATATCCTGCCTGCCACACCGCCACTTGCGATTTATATTGCAATGGTACTGCACAACATCTATCAATCACCCTCAAAAATCACCGTTGATCGTGAACAGCTAAAGAGCTGGAGTGGTTTAGTGTTTGTCGGATTGATTGCCATTAGCTTATTGGTACTCCCTTATATTCCAAAAACTGCAAGCCAACTTTCTGGTGATGAGCTAATTCAACTTTTTGCGTTGGCGATGGTCTTAATCGTCAGCATCGCAGCGATTAGCACCCTACTTTATCGACAAAAGTTAACCGCCTTTCAGGTCACTTTACTTTCAAGTTTATTGATTTGTTCAAGTGTCACCGTGCTAGTGAAATGGCTCGATCACAAAACCAGTGCCGATCAAATGGAGTTTGCCAAAGACCTGACGCCAGATACGTCACTTGTGTTTTACCATAACTATTACTATGACATTCCATTCATGCTGGATCGTAAGCTACCCGCTTATTGGGTTGAGGATTGGCCGAGTGTAGAAGGCGATAATGGTGCGGCACAAATCAAAGATGGTTTGCGCTTTGAACCGCAACAAAGTCATTTATTATGGACAGATAGCGATTTGGATACTCGCATCAAACATGGTGAAAAGATGATGATTCTCGTTCCTAAAGAACTCCAGATTCCATCATTAGGCGCATTAAAGCCTATTTATGAAGAGCGGAATTTTAATGTTTATTTGACGGGACAAAGTCGAATTCAACCTTAAAATACCCCATAAAAAAACCGCCCTACATCGTCGTGATGAGGGCGGTTTTTTATTGTTAAAATTAATCAACAAACTTCTTAGGCGTTGTCCCCGTCCAGCGCTTGAACGCGCGCGTAAAATTGGCCGTATCAGTATAACCAAGAGCCTCTGCGATAGAATCTAAACTCATTTCTCGTTTTTTAAGCATTGAACGCGCTTTATGCTCTCGTAACTCGTCAATCACCGAACTAAAACTTTTATCTTCTTGAGCAAGCTGGCGTTGTAACGTTCGCGGAGACATATGCAGTTTTTCTGCGACATCTTCTAACGTACAAAATCCCAAAGCCTCATCGTATGCCAGCTCACCCACCAGACGGCTAAAACTGCTATTTTTCATCACGGCATTTAGCTCACGCTTGCACTGTTCTCGCGCCAAACGTGCCGTCATAGGATCCGCCATAATTAATGGCAAATCCAAATAACTGCGTGGAAAAATCAACCGCGTTTGTGGTTGCTCGAAGCTTACTGTGCCGGGAATGAGGTTTTCGAACCGAGAATAATACTCAGGGCGCTTAAACGAACACTCAGCAGCCCCCTCTAAACGCTGCCCCGTCAGCGCCTCCCCCATCATCGCAAAACCTAGCATGAGTGCCATCACACCTGATGAGCCAAGAGAATACTCAGGAAAGACCTCATTAAAATACAAACTACAGGTCTCTTCACCCACATCGAGCAGAATCGTAAAGGCTGACGAAAGCACACCAGAGAACTGCTGTGCAATTTCCAAAGCTGCACGCACATCTTTACCAATCATGGCGGCAAAACCAACTAGTCCATGACAAGAAACCTTCATCTGTAGACCAAGTAGAAATCCAAGACCAGGTTCGTTCGTTAATTGGACTGCTCGCGCAAAAAGTCGCGAAAAGACCTCAAAATCAAGATACCAGAACACATCATTGGCTTGCTCTAAGGTAATACCACTCCCCTCAAGCAACTCTTCCGCAGAGATATTCATCCGCTCGACCACGTCGATCAACAAGCCAATATAGATCGCTAGAATCTTCGGCTGGGTGATACTTGATGAAGAAGTTGTGGTTGGACGCATATTTTTTACTGGCGTGAAGTGACAGAAAGATGTCGCACTGTGAACTATATCACATCAAATATTAGACACATAATGAGGGTGTACGATTGTTCACCAGAGGAAATATCCCATGAGCGCGATTACTAATATTGACCGAACTCACGCAGAGCCTGTCACAGAAAAGCCAACGACTAAAGCACAAGCCAAGATTCCACCACGCAGAATCGACTTCAATTTTTCTGCTGAGAACGTGCCGCGTTATTATGTCGGCAATGACCCATTTCGCACCACATTTGTCACAGCGTTATCTTCAGTTTTTCCTGAAGGTGAGTTTTTCTTTGTTGAAGCGGTTCGTCATTATCGTGACAGAGTAACCGATCCTGCTCTCAAAGCAGACGTTTCTGGTTTTATCGGTCAAGAAGCTCTGCACTCGCTCGCGCATAAAGCATTCAATGATGCAGCAACCGTTCAAGGTTTCCAAGTCGACAAATTAGATCGTGACATTGGCATTTTATTGCGTGCAGTTAAACGCCTCTCACCACCAATCTTTCATCTTGCAGTGACCGCATGTTTAGAGCATTACACTGCTGTATTTACAGAAATGTTGCTCAAAAATGATGAACTGATTGAGAGCTTCTCACCAGAGATTCGTAATCTCTATCTTTGGCACTCTGTTGAAGAAAATGAACATAAAAATGTCGCTTTTGACGTGTATGAAACCGTCGGTGGTGGCTATTTGCTCCGCGCAGGAACAATGATTCCTGTTACGGTGGTTTTCTTTGCGGTCATTCTCGCCTTTCAGGCACGTTTACTTGCCAAAGATGGTCAACTGCTCAATATTCGCCAGAATATCAAAGGCTTAAATTATATTTTTGGCTTTAAAGGCGTGCTATCGACCTTGGTACCACAATATCTGGACTGGTTCAAACCAAACTTCCATCCAAGTCATCACGATACAGATGCATTATTGGACAAATGGAGAAATACTTTGTTTGGTGAAAATGGCTCACTTATCAGCAAGATGATGAAGCCAAAAAGTAAGAAAGACTAATATCAACGTAAAACTGATACGGGCAACCCTAATGGTTGCCTTGCTTTACTCTGCCGTCTCAATTCACCACACGTTTCGGATGCAAAGTTCTAAACTTATCCACGATTCCTAAACCCAAGAATCGACCATTTTCAAACGCCAGTGTTTCACCTAATTGAGCATTGCCCGCATTGATTGCCTGTCCACGACAAAAGAAAACAGCCTCATCCAAACTTAAATCAATTCTTGGCAAATAATCCACCGCCGCATACGTTGGCAACAACAACGCATCACGTCCCGCCTCATCCAGCGACTCCAGATAATCAATCGTATTGCGCTCATCGAGTACAAAAGACGCGGTTTGAATACGATGCAACGTCGCAACATGCCCCCCACAACCCAATGCTGCGCCAATATCCTCTGCCAGTGTCCGAATATAAGTGCCTTTACTGCATTTCACTGTCAAGGTCAGAGTCGTCGCATCAAACGCATCGAGCGTCAGCGAATAAATCGTCACAGGACGCGCAGGACGTTCGATTTCAATGCCTTGTCTGGCAAGCTCATACAATGGACGACCATCTTTTTTCAGTGCGGAATACATCGGAGGAACCTGCATGATGTCGCCACGGAACCGAGCAAGAACACATTCAATCAATTGCGCATTGAGTGCAGGCACAGCAAATTCTTGCACGATTTCGCCTTCTTTATCCCCAGTTGTCGTCGTTGCGCCGAGTTGTACGACGGTTTGATAGGTTTTATCCGAATCCAGCAAATAATGAGAAAATTTGGTCGCCTCACCAAGACAAATCGGCAGTAATCCCGTCGCTAAAGGATCAAGTGCGCCTGTATGTCCAGCCTTTTGCGCACGGTACAACCAACGGACTTTCTGCAAAATACCGTTGGAGCTATAACCTTGTGGCTTATTCAGTAGAAAAACACCGCTAATGGCGCGGCGAATGATCTTTGGACGAGGATCTGACATTGTAAAAAATCGATGAAAATGGATGATTTATTTTAACAGCTTTCATGATTTTCAGGGGCGTACAAATATTCGGTTTAAGTGAAAGATAATCTTGCGAATCATGCGAGATTCATTTCAAATCCATGCTAAATTTCACCAGCCGTATTCATTCGCATTTAGCTCATTTTTCAGTTGATTTGGTATGTACGAAGAAGAAATTAAAATTGCATCGCGCATCAATGCAGGTGATCGCACGGCCTTACGTGAAATCATGAAACTCTACGGTGGCGCGATGATCGCTGCTGCGCGTGGGATTTGCCCCAATGCTGTGGATGATGTGGTTCAGGAATCATGGATTGCGGCACTTGCAGCTCTACCAAATTTTGAGCATCGATCCAGTTTGAAGACATGGTTGGTACGCATTACCATCAATAAAGCCTATTCCTATATCCGCCAAACTCGCCGAGAAGTTTCCTTGGAAGGGTTGAGCAAAACGGAAGACCCGTTACAACATTATTTTAATTCATCAGGTCATTGGCAAACTCCGTGGCAAGGTTGGACAGATGACTCGCCTGACAAACTCCTCGAAGCTCATGTTTTAAAAGAATGTTTAGAGAAACATCTCGATAAACTTCCGCAAGGCCAGCGCATGGCAATGACTTTGACCGACTTTATGGGATTAGAGGCTGAAGAAGTCTGTAACAATCTGGCGGTTTCTGCGTCTAACTTACGGGTGCTATTGCATCGTGCGCGCATCACGATTCACGCGATGGTGTCGCATTACGAAGCGACTGGCGACTGTTAAGGGGATTACTATGTTGAAATGTAAAGATATTGGTTATCTGTCCAGTGATTATATGGATGGAAATTTGACGAAATCCCAACGTCTGAGTTTTCGTCTGCACTTGACTATTTGCAGTCATTGCCGACGTTTTATGCGCCAAATGAATTTAATTCATAAGACTTTACCGCAATATCGTTTTGTTGAGCCTGATGATCAGCAGGTTGATACCTGGATGAATGGGTTAAAGTAGTAATCAATCTTCTGAGTTGATTGAAAACATTGACATTACTGCATGTCAATTTCGCTGATCAAAAGTAAAACTAATTGCAAAAACAAACTGAATAAATCACTTTAACTTATGTAATTTTATGATATAAATCGGATGAACGCGCCAATCTGTAAACAGAACTGCGCATTCATGCTGTACGTGCAAAATACAAACAGCTTTATTCCAATCAACCCTACACTTGGAAATCACCATGAAAACAGTCGCATATATCCTCCACTCAAAAACCAACCATGCGGTTTATACCATTACCCCATCAGCGACCGTACTTGAAGCAATTACACTTATGGCTGATAAAGGAATTGGAGCGCTTGTGGTCACGGATCACGAGAAGGTCGTTGGGATTGTGACGGAACGCGACTATGCCCGTAAAGTTGCCCTCATGGAACGATCATCTTACGCCACCCAAGTTCACGAAATCATGAGTAATGCAGTCATTTCTGTGACACCCAAAGATACGACTGAACACTGTATGATTCTGATGACAGACAATCACTTACGTCACCTTCCAGTCATCGAAAATGGTCAACTGCTCGGCCTCATCTCGATCGGAGACTTGGTCAAAAACGTAATTGAAGATCAGAAAAACTTGATCGAACAGCTACAAAGCTACATTCGTGGTGAATAACTAAAACTTCAAATCAAGCTGGCGGCATCCCTCGATGAAAAGATTTTTATTATGGGCTGCTGCCCCGATTGCACTCTTCATTTGCATCGCCATCATTTATGTCGCCGTTGCTTTTGGCTCACTTCTTTTTCCTGCAAACGCGACAATAGCCTCAACGCAAGTCAATACAGCAACACCAACCATTGACGCCTATATCAGCTCAAACGGTGTGCATACTGATTTCATTTTTCCAACCCGTACATCCATCATTGATTGGACAACGATTTTTCCAGTCAATGCATTTCCGAGCCCGACCCTCGGCACCGACTTTATCGCCATTGGTTGGGGCGATCGCGAGTTCTATTTAAATACACCGCAATGGAAAGACTTAACATTTAAACGAGCAGTCTTTGCCTTAACAGGGCAAGACCATAGTTTGATGCATGTGGAATATTTAGGTCAGCGTGACTTTCAAGCCATCAGCCGAACACAAACCTATCATTTACACCTCAGCACGGATCAATACATACAATTACGCAATTACGTCATCAAAACCACGAGCCTAGACAAAAATACCGCACAAAACATCCCTAACTACCACTATGATCAGAACGATGCGTTTTTTGAAGCCCATGGACAATACAGTCTGTTCAAGACATGCAATACTTGGATTGGTCATGGTTTACAACAAGCTGGCGTGAAAGTCAGTCGATGGACACCATTAGATATCACCGTATATTGGTATTTAGAACCTGTCAGAGTAATCAATAACTAAAATCCTGTACCCGATACAGATGTCTATTTTGCTGGAGAATGTTTATGTATCAGCTTTATATTGCGAACAAAAACTACTCATCATGGTCGCTACGTCCTTGGCTACTGATGAAAACCTTGAACATTCCATTTGAAGAACAGCCTGTTCACTTCGCAGATGATAACTGGGCGACGTTTCGTACCTTCTCACCTTCTGGCAAAGTGCCTTGTTTAGTTGCGGAATTCGTGACGGTCTGGGACTCCTTAGCGATTACAGAATTTGTCGCAGAATCCTATCCTCAAGTCTGGCCCATGAATGTTAAAGCACGAGCTTGGGCGCGCTCTGCGGCAGCAGAAATGCATTCGGGATTCGGGACATTACGCGAAAGATGCTCAATGAATTGCAGCATCCAAGTCCAGCTCCATCAAATCACGGACGATCTGCAAAAAGACATCACGCGTATCGATGAGCTCTGGAATGAAGGTCTACAAACCTTTGGCGGGAACTTCCTTGCGGGAAATGAGTTTACCGCTGTGGATGCTTTCTTCGCACCTGTTGTGCTGCGGATCGTAACCTACGGCTTAGCGCTTAGCGATGCATCCATGGCTTATTGTGAACGAATCCAGCAGCTTCCCACACTACAAGCATGGATCAAGGCCGGTCAACTTGAAGCTCCCCATGCCGCTCATGAAGAAGCCTGTGTACAGTATGGGCGACTCACGCATGATGTGCGGAAGTCGGTGAATGAAACTAATTAGGGCAGGTTTAGAACCTGCCCCTACAACTAAAAATAATGTGGATTGTAGGGGTGGGTTCCAAACCCACCCTATCCCAAAAATCAACGCACCCAGCGAACTACATATTCCTCAATATCTGCTTCATTAATTTCAGTTTCAGACACACAACGCCCTGCTGCTGACTTACGCGCTTTACGTACACTTTTTGGGTTCCCCGTAATCAGCGGATGCCAGCTTGGCAATGCCTGTCCCAAATCAAGCCGTTTATAAGCACAACTCGGCGGCAGCCATTTCAACTCAGGAACGCGCTCAGGCGTGAGTTGCAAGCAATCGGGAACTTTACTTTGGCGATTTTCATAATCCGTGCAGCGCGCTGTTTTGGTATCCAATAGCTGACATGCAGCACTGGTATACACCACTTCTCCAGTGTCCTCATCTTCGAGTTTCACAAGGCAACATAGCCCGCAACCATCGCACAACGCCTCCCACTCAGCAGGTGTTAACTCGGTTAGGGGATAATGCTGCCAAAACTTTTCACGGAGTACTGGAGAAGAATCTGACTTCAATTCGGACATAAATTATTCACTTCAAAAACCATCATTCAAAAACCATTAACCACAAAGATTAATGCAAAGCATTCCTTAAGTTACCATATGATAAATCAAGACTGATACACAATGAAAAAAGAGCCATTTGACCACTCAAATGACTCTTCTCTGATCAACGCTAAACGTTGGCGAATCTATTATTCTTCGCGACGTGGCGCCAATGCTAAATACGTCGCTGGATTTTGACGTTGACCATTCAACAGGACTTCATAATGAACATGAGGACCTGTGCAACGACCTGTACATCCGACCAACGCGATTTCTTGGTTCTTCTTGATATGGTCGCCAACAGAAACCAGTAAACGCGAAGAATGACCATAACGTGTCACATAGCCATTGCCATGGTCAATCTCAATGAAATTACCGTAGCCACTTTTCCAACCCGAATAAACGACAACACCTGTACCTGTCGCATAAATTGGCGAACCATAAGGTACGGCTAAATCAATACCTGGATGAAATTCACGACCGCCCAAAGTACGATAGCCATAAGGTGATGAAACCCGCGCATTCGCCACAGGTTCGACGGCAAGAATATCTGCACCAATCTGAATCTTGTCTTGTGTACGACTCGTCATGGATTGATTCAAACGCTGTAAATTTGATTCACGGCGTTCCATTTGTTCTGTCACCTGATTAATCGTATCGGAAATACGATCAGAATTAGATGTCGGAACGTCATTTTCTTCCTCATAGTCACCACCAATCCCATTTGGATTGGTGTGGTGATCATGTTCATCATCAGCATCGTGCGCAACCAAACCCATCGACTCTAAAGACGATGACAAAGCAGATTGTTGTTGCCACAACTGTGTAATAGAAGCATCAGCCGCCATTGCAGGCTGACCAAATACGGAAATGGTGCTGGGCGAAGCCGTCGCAGCAGAACTTGATGTCACAAAACAAGCACTACTTAACACTAGCGTAGATAACGCAAACAAAGAGCGCTTCATGCGCAATGTCTTCAAATGCATAACAACCTCATGTTTAAGTCTTGCGTATCGGTCATGTTGGTGATGCAAGCATCATGCCTACATCGCTTTCAAGCTTCTCGGGAATGTCTTACCGTGCTATCGTAGTCAGACAACGATCATTTGCACATTACTTCATTCACGAGAAAATTGATCAACATGAAACTCCCTGCTCAACCCTTCAAGAAGAAAAAAAGGGTCGCCGAAAAGTCCTCTTCACAAAACAATTTATCTGATCTTCAGACTCATATCGAGTATCTAAAGAGATTAACCCAATTGATTTCGCCTATCTTGTCCCAAACGCTATCACACGAAGGAGATTGGCAAGTTGCCGCACTTGAAGGTGAAGTTCTTTGCATCGCAACCGAACATCATACCGCGGCAAGTCAATTAAGATACTTACAACACCATGTCATCAAGGCCCTTCAGCAGCTTCCAGATTTTGCTACCGTCCAACGCTTGAAGATAGTGATCGAAATCCAGCCTAAGCCTAAAACCATTAGTCATGGCCGATTGCCGGAACTCACTCCTGAGGTTCGACAAATACTGGATGATGCAGCCTCTGCGTTTCACGACACGGATATTAGCGATACCTTGCGCCGTTTAGCAAGAGAGCGACGATAGAACGTACCAAACGTTACGTTGTAACATTTACACATACTTATAATTATTAATATTAACTATCTGTTATATCACTATAAAAACTATT
Source organism: Aquirhabdus sp. (assembly GCA_030150135.1). GTDB lineage: Bacteria > Pseudomonadota > Gammaproteobacteria > Pseudomonadales > Moraxellaceae > Aquirhabdus. Next base: position 23,724 of record JASLGO010000142.1, on the reverse strand, counting down.
AATCCGCTTCAATATAATGAATTGGACAAGAATTTCTGTCATCAAATGTCACAATTTCATAAGCATCTGGACGATCAATTAATGCACGAAGTAACTGATTATTGAGCGCATGACCTGATTTATAACCATCAAATTGACCGATAATGCTATAGCCAAGTAAGTATAAATCGCCGACCGCATCCAGCATTTTATGACGAACAAATTCATCGGCAAAGCGCAAGCCTTCTTCATTGACAATGCCGTGATCATCCACCACGATCGCATTATCCAGACTACCACCCAGCGCTAGGTTATTAGCCTGCATGTATTCAATATCACGCAAGAATCCAAAAGTTCGCGCATGACTCAACTCTTCAACATAAGATGTGGTCGAGAAATTAAGCTCTGCTGACTGATGTTCTTCATTAAAAGCTGGATGATCAAAATCAATGGTAAAACACACACGGAACCCATCATAGGGCGTAAAAGCCGCACGCTTATCTCCCACAATCACCTCGATAGGTTTTGTGATTTTGACGAATTGTTTGGGTGCAGCCTGCTCTACGATTCCAGCCGTTTGAATTAAAAACACAAAAGGTCCCGAGCTGCCATCCATGATTGGAACTTCAGCAGCGGAGACATCGATCATTAAATTATCAATTCCCAGACCCGCCAACGCACTCATTAGGTGCTCAACAGTACCAATACGTGCACCATCATGTTCCAAGTTTGACGACATGGTGGTTTCATTGACAAGTAGTGCTTTTGCTGGAATTTCTACAGGCGGGTTCAGGTCGACACGACGAAAAACAATCCCGCCATCGATGACATGCGGATGCAACGTGAGATAAACTTTTTGACCACTATGTAATCCAATTCCAGTCGCGCGAATCGTTCGGCGAAGCGTACGTTGCTGGAGGACATGTTTTGACATTTCATTTCAAAATATTACAATAATGATGCATGCTATCATTGATTACAAAGCATGCCAACCTAACAATAATTCAAAGCGATTACCAAATTGTGTGCGTTTTGTTCATTCATGTATTTTTTACAAACAAATTCATGGCATTAGAAAAACAAAAAACCCAAGATAGAATTGGGCTTTTTGTTTGAAGAAAATCTAAAGAATCGAATTTTAACGCTTTTGCTGATTCTTCAAAAAGTCTTGAATACGCATCGGCGAAGAAGCCGCAGGTTGCGCAGGAGCTGCTGCCGCAACAGGTAAAGGCTCCGTCAAACCCGCATGACGACGATCAATTGCTGGCGCATCTGCATCTTCCAAAGGCAATGCCACTTGATCTTTGCGCGTTGGAATTGGACGACGCGGTTGCTGAACTGAACGCTCATCATAGCTCAGACCTGTCGCAATCACAGTGATGCGAAGCTCTTCACCGGCATCTGGATCATCAACCAATCCAAGGAAAATATTGGCATCCTGATCAGCAATTTGCTCAATAATGTCACCCACCGCTTGGACTTCATCCATCCGCACATTAGCGCCAGTCACATTGACCAATAGACCTTGCGCACCTTCCAGCAATACATTATCAAGAAGTGGACTACGAACAGCCATCTCAGTTGCGATACGCGCACGGTCATCGCCTTTGCCTGCGCCGATCCCCATCATGGCATGACCACGAGCTGCCATTGCAGTTCGAATATCCGCGAAGTCGATATTGACATAACCAGGGCGTGTAATTAAATCAGAAATACCGCGTACTGCACTCAGCACCACATCATCAGCACGCTTAAATGCATCAATCACCGATAGATTACGATAAACACTCATGAGCTTTTCATTTGGAATCGTAATCAACGAATCCACATATTGAGTCAAGTCTTCAATACCACGCTCAGCAGAAGCTGCACGACGCTTGCCTTCAAACTTAAACGGCGTGGTTACAACTGCAACGGTCAGGATGCCCATTTCTTTAGCAATTTCTGCAATTACTGGCGCTGCACCAGTTCCTGTACCACCGCCCATACCCGCGGTAATAAAGACCATATCAGAACCTTGCAATGCGTCACGAATGAGCTCGTGCTCTTCTTGAGCAGCTTGGCGTCCTACATCAGGATCCGCACCCGCACCCAAACCACGGCTAGTCTGCATCCCCAGTTGAATACGATTTGGCGCAGACATACGATCCAAAGCCTGACGGTCTGTATTTGCACATGCAAAAGAAACGCCTTTGATTCCAGAACGCACCATATGCTCGATGGAATTACCACCACCACCGCCCACACCTATCGCTGTGAAACGCGCATTGCCATTATTATCAAGGGTATCGTCTTGCACCAATGTGTAGGACATTGTGTTGCATCTCCAAAAATAAAAATACCGTAACAACCTGCTTAAATCGCAATCAATGCGAGAACATTCTATGCAAGTCACTACCCAAAGTGGTATGAAAATACGTTAAGTTCTGTTTTAAAATATCAATGTAGATTAACCATCATTGCCATCAATAATGCTTAAAACTGTCTGACCAGAACAACCAAATAAAAAATCAACTTCTAATACAAAACCCATATTACAAAGCTAAGCACACAAACCTAAATACACTTTTTTCAGAAAATTCTTTTAAAAAACAGCTCGCAACTTATCCACTAACCGCCGCCATGGAGTGACCATCAAACGTGTCACAATTTGCTCACGCCCCGCATCGCGATCAGTTTCCTCGCTCCACCGTTGATTTTCGCTTTGGCTATATAGCAGTAGTCCACTCGCTGTGGCAAATATTGTCCGATGAAGTAACGGTTTGCGATCATCACGAATCTCAACACTGGCTGGATGATTGCCTAAATGTACAGGCACACCCAGTGCATTTCGCGCCAAACTGACAATGCCTTCGATCTGACAAGACGCACCAGAAAGTACAACACCATGACGTAACACATGAATTGCACCACTATCTGCCAATAATCGACGTACTTCCTCAAAAATTTCTTCGTAACGGGCAATGATAATATCAGCCAAATCCATACGGCTCAGCGTCAATGGATTATTACCTACCCCTGTCACTTGAATCATTTGATCAGCACGAATCAGATCGCGATTAACACCGCCATAACGAACTTTCAGCATTTCTGCTTGTTCGGTTGACGTATGTAATACGGAAGCAATGTCGCGTGTGACGTTTTCGCCACCACGTTGCAGTGTACTACTCAAAATCAAGCGATTCTCAAGATAGACCGAAACTGCTGTTGTTCCCGCGCCAATATCAACTAAACAAACACCATATTCTTTTTCATCACGTAACAACGTGGATTCTGCTGTCGCAAGATTAGAAACAATCATGCGCTCCACACCAATATTAGAAGATTTAAGTGCCTTATCAATATTTTGCATGATATTGTTTGGCAACATCATGAGATGATAATGTCCTGTGATTGCCGAAGCAGCCATGTTAATGGGGTATTCCGCCCAATCATCACGGTCATCAATCGCCACACCGAGCGGCACAGCATTAATCAAATAATGCGTTGGCATCAAGTGACTGCTTTTTGCCATTTCTAATGTACGAACAATTTCTGCGGTCGAAATCGAACCATTGGCGACAGGTGTACGCCCCGAGGCATTAAAACTCTGCAACTCAGGACTTGGAATCGCAACCCATGCACTATGCACGCGACAATCTGCCATATCTTCCGCTAAAGCAACCGCTTCTTTGATTGCGGCAACAACCTTGTCCATATTATTGATCATACCTTTGCTCATACCGCGATTTGCGGCATGACCAAGACCAATCACCTCAATACGATCAGCGGCATGGACACGACCAATGAGCACCGCGACTTTATGCGTCCCAATATCAATCGCAACTATCGTCGGAATCGTTTCAATCTCACTCATCTTTACTGCCCATTCATAAAACTCATTTATTCAAACATACTGCTAAAAAACACAATTTCTCTAAAAACTAATCAGCGGCATACAGCGACTATGGCGATACAGTAGGTACAGCATTCGGCTGTGCCTGATTTGTATCTAATGTGACAGCTACTGGGTTTGTCACTGGTGATTTTCGAGTATTAACCGCCCCACTCCACTGGATCGCCATGCCATTACGATAGCGCAAATCAACTGATGCAATTCGCGACCACAGTTGATGCAGGCGTTCATTTCCTTGACCTAACTCACTCAAACGTTGCAACTTTAAGTTCGTTTGCTCCTGATCCACAATCACTCGCATTCCCGAATCAAACGACATAAACCATGTCATACGATCAGTCAGGTAAAGCTCTTTTAATCGTATACCCAATGGTGCAAACCATTGATTGATCTTCTGATATTGCTGCATCATTGCAAGCGACTGACTGGCTGGCCCATGCAAAAGCGGTAGATCTAAATGATCATTCTGACCTGCTTCGGTAAAAACAACACCTTGACCACTCAGCAATCGTCCACTGCCCCAACGCGCAATCGGCTGACGCGGAATCACTCGAACAATCAACCCATCAGGCCAGTGCCGCGTCACTGTGACACTTTCTACCCACGATAAACTGAGTGCCGCATCACGAATCGAAACCAGATCCGCCGTAAAATAGTTTTTGTGCATCAGAGGTTGAATCTTTTGCTGCAATAAACTTTCTTCAACGGCATCAATATCACCTGTCACGACAACTTGGGCAACAGGCGCATGTAATAAACGGTGAACGACTCCCCACCCTCCCATGCCGCACAATACCAGCGCAGCAAACAATAACAGCCAGCTGCCTATACCAGACAATTTCCCACCGAAAGTTTGTGGTGTATTCGACTGGGAAGACATCGACCGATGCAGTATGCTGGATAATTGAGCCATGGTTGATCCGATTTTAACCTGCATGTGCTGAAATAGAACCTGAACCTATCACAACCGACTCACTCGTATCGGAGCGCAACGTCTGGTTTAGAATCGCAATACAAAGATCAGCAAAACTATATCCGACTGCTTTTGCGGCCATTGGAACGAGAGAATGATCGGTCATTCCAGGAACAGTATTCACTTCCAGCAACCAGAACCGACCCTGCATATCCTGCATCGCATCAATACGTCCCCAACCCGTCGCACCGACAGCATTAAAAGCACGAAGCGCCAGACCTTGAAGCTCTTTCTCTTCTGCCTCAGTTAAACCCGAAGGAATACCATAATGAGTATCATTGCGCAAATATTTCGCCTGATAATCATAGAATGCAACATCTTTTGGAGGTTCCAAACGAATTACGGGTAATGCTTGTCCATTCAGCATCACCACCGTAAATTCACGACCTGTAATCCAAGCCTCTGCCATGACCACTGCATCGTGTCCACTCGCTTCACGGTAAGCAGGCTCCAGTTGTTCTGGACGCTCAACTTTACTCATCCCAATACTTGAACCTTCATGCACAGGCTTAATGATCAGCGGCAAGCCTAGTTCAGCAATCACCGCAGAGTAATTTGTATTTGCATCGAGCAAGCAATAAGGTGCTGTAGGCAGATCTACGCCTTTCCACAACTGTTTGGTTCTGGCTTTATCCATACCGAGTGCAGACGCTAATACACCTGAACCTGTATATGGAATATTCATCCATTCCAATAGGCCTTGGATCTGACCATCTTCGCCACCACGACCATGGAGCACAATAAAAGCACGATCATATTGGGACAATTCAGCAACAGCGCGAGTTGCAGGATCAAACGCTTCAGCATCAACGCCTTTCGACAACAATGCATCTAAAACAGCCTGACCACTTTTCAGCGAAACTTCCCGTTCGCCAGATGTTCCACCAAATAAAACCGCTACTTTTCCAAACTGTTTCATGCTGCCGCAATCCAATAAAAAAACCCAATTAAAAACAATTCAATTTAAACCATCTACACACGGCGTCCAATCAACGCGCTCATTCCTACAATTTCGCTCTCATCGCGCAATTTATCACGCACAACCCCACACACATATACTTTCATGTATGCTTTTTATAGGAGGATGTCTTGGATTTTACGATTTTACCTGTAAATACAAGCTTTTCTTCGCTAAATCGTTAGACACGGCACCGACATTTCCTGCACCCTGAGTCAGCAACAAATCTCCTGCCTGCAACATGTTTTGTAAGACTTGAGGAAGTTGTTCATCCACAGGATCAACCAAAATCGGCTCAACACGACCGCGAGCACGAATGCTACGCGCTAAACTACGGCTATCTGCACCCACAATTGGTTTTTCGCCTGCCGAATAGACTTCCATCAGTAGCAAAACATCCACTTGCGATAAAACTTCAACAAAATCCTCAAAACAATCTCGTGTCCGCGTAAAACGATGCGGCTGAAACAACATCACTAAACGACGATCAGGATGACTCTGGCGTGCTGCCTTAATCGTGACTTCAACTTCTTTTGGATGATGTCCATAATCATCGACAAGCAAAATGCTGCCATCTTGATAAGGAAAATCTCCCTGAATTTGGAAACGGCGTCCAACACCTGCAAAACCTAATAAAGCACGGCTAATCGCAGCATCGCTAACCCCTTCATCGGTTGCAATACCAATCGCTGCCAATGCGTTCAACACATTATGCAAGCCTGGTTGATTCGTGGTGACTGTCAAAGGCTCGCGATCCCGACGTAATACCGTAAATCGTGTCTGCATTCCAAGCTGAACGACATCCACTGCGCGAATATCATTGCCTTCATTAAAACCGTAGGTCAAAAATGGGCGACCCACTCGCGGTAGCAACTCACGAATATTGGCATCATCACCGCATAACACCGCCAGTCCATAAAACGGCAAATTATGCAAAAATTCAATAAACGTGTCTTTCAACTTTTCAAAACTGCCACCATACGTTTCCATATGATCAGCATCAATATTGGTCACAATCGCAGCCATCGGCTGTAAATATAAAAACGAGGCATCGCTTTCATCAGCTTCAGCAACCAGATAGCGGCTAGCGCCAAGCTGGGCATTTTTGCCCATGCTATTCAACAGACCACCAATCACAAACGTTGGATCTAAACCATCTTCCGCCAACATCATGGTCAACAAACTGGTGGTGGTGGTTTTACCATGCGTACCTGCAACCGCAATCCCATGACGATAGCGCATCAGCTCACCGAGCATTTCCGCACGACGGACCAGCGGAATGTGCTTTTCTATAGCCGCCTTAATTTCAGGATTTTCACGATCAATCGCGGTTGAAACGACCAAAACATTTGCGCCTTCAACATTAGCCGCATCATGTCCATAAAAGACGTTGACACCCATACTCTCAAGTCGCTGTGTCGTTTCACTGATTTTTTGATCAGAACCCGACACATCATACCCTTGATTTTTAAGCACTTCGGCAATACCACACATGCCCGCGCCACCAATTCCTACAAAATGAATTCGTCCAATACGGCGCATTTCTGGAATTTCGATAAGTCGACTGGTTTTATTGCTTGCACACGCTGCCCCTTGCAGAGTCGCTGTGGTCTGTGAAGACGCTGTTGTCGGCATATCCAACTCCATAGTGATGGGGCGTTACCCCTCATAAAACTTAAACGGTTTTTTAAGAAACCAAACCTAAAATACTACCGCCACACTGACGGCGAAACAATTACAAATCAGCAATTATGAGAAACAATTACGGCGAAACGATTGCATCAACAACAACGGCTGTAGCACAAGGCTTAGCCTGCAAACGTGACTTTTCCGCCATCACAAGCAAAATCTCACGATTCATCAAAGGACGTAGTTGTTCAGCAAGAGTTTCTGATGTCAGCGTTGCCTGTGGGCATAATAGTGCTGCCCCGACATCACTTAAATAACGTGCATTTGCCGTTTGATGATCATCCACCGCATGCGGTAACGGCACAAACACTGCGGGCAAACCTACAGCAGCAACCTCCGATACGGTCAACGCACCTGCTCGACAAATGATGAAATCTGCATCGCCATAGGCAGCTGCCATATTGTCGACAAACGGCACCACTTCACATGTTAAATGTCCCGCATTGATCAGAGATTGATAACGCGCTAACGTTTCCTCAACCTGCTTTGCACCACACTGATGACGTACATGGATTGGCTGATCTTGCGATGCCAGTTGCGCCAGAGCCTGAGGAATCCGCTCATTTAAAGCCTGAGCACCTAATGACCCACCAATCACCAGCACTTGCAATGTGCCGCTCCGATGAGCAAAGCGAAGCGCTGGCTCAGACACGTTCAGAATATCCGTACGAACAGGATTTCCCGTCGTCCGTACTTTGCTTGATGATGGGAATGCATCTGGAAACGCTTGCAATACTGTCGTTGCAATACGTGCCAATTGTCGATTGGTCATGCCTGCAATTGCATTTTGCTCATGGATCACCAACTTGATGCCAAGCAGTCGTGCTGCTAAACCACCAGGACCTGCGACATAACCACCAAAACCAACGACAACATCAATCTCAAGCGACTTCATCAGTCGCATCGCCGCCAATGTTGCTTTAATAATTTTAAATGGTGCCGCAATCAATCGACGTAAACCGTTTCCACGCAAACCTTGAATATCAATCGGATACAAAGGAATACCTGATGGTGGAACCAAACGATGTTCCATCCCAGCCAATGTCGCAAGCCAATGCACATTGACACCCTGCGAGCGTAACTTTTCTGCAACGGCTAACGCGGGGAAAATATGCCCACCCGTACCCGCCGCCATCACCATCACATTGGTGACACGTTTTTGTGAATTGCCTTGTGGTTTAGTTTGATTCTTAGACACCCAATTAGCCTTTGATAAAATACCGAAATAATGATTAAAAATTTGCCACCGATCGTCCGCAAAACCCGACCTGATATGGTGCGTCCAGCAATCCGCCATGATACTCGGTTGTCAGGTAAAGTTTGAAGATTTTCTTCAATTTTGATCGATCAAAAGTTACCGTTTATGATCTTTGTTGTGGTTTTCTCTAAGTTCAGTAGTGATGATGTATTTATCACGTTCACTTATAGAATATATACGTCTTTTCATGCGATAGAATTTCATCTGTACAGCTACCGAATTACGCAAAAAAAGCGTATTGTAAGTCACAAGATGGCGTAAAAAATTTAGCAACACGACGGATATTGCTCACAGCATTCAAAAATAATTTTCAGGGGAATCATGATGACTTTTTCAATCTATTCAGCACTTATTCCAACCTCAAAGCACATCTTGCAAAACCAATCAAAAATTCTTGATAAAGCCGCAGCTTATGCTGAAGAAAAACAAATTGACCCAGCAACCTTACTTGCAGCGCGTCTGGCACCCGATATGTTTCCTCTGAGCCGCCAAATTCAAATTGCCTGTGACACCGTCAAAAAAGGCGCAGCACGTTTAGCCGCTGTCGAAGCCCCCGTATTTGATGACAATGAATCGACGATTGCAGAACTGCAAGCGCGCATCGCCAAAACCATCGCTTTTTTGGAAAGCATTCATGAAAATGATTTTGTCGGTGCAGAAATGCGAGCGCTTAAAATCCCGATGGGACCAGAAATTGTCATGGACTTTACAGGGCAGGATTATTTAAATCAGTGGGTTTTGCCTAATTTTTACTTTCACACCACTACAGCTTATGACTTGTTGCGTCAGCAAGGTGTAATGCTCGGCAAACGTGATTTTTTAGGCTAATGTTTAACCACAACCAAATTTGGAAGACGACACGATGCATGATCCAATCACCCATCAAGACATCCTACAGTTTTGGTTTGAAGAAACTACACCTGCTCAATGGTTCAGTAAGGATCTCGCATTCGACGAGATCATTCGCACTCGCTTTGCCGCACTTCATGCTCAAGCCGCAGCAGGAGAGCTTGCCGATTGGCGTAACTTTGGTTCGCATGGTCGACTGGCTGAGATTATTGTATTGGATCAATTTTCAAGAAATCTCTATCGTGATGATGCACGTCAGTTTGCGACAGATACGGTTGCGCTGGTACTCGCGCAAGAACTTGTCACCAGTGGCTTTGACCAAAAACTAGAACCTGCGGAACGCGCATTCACTTATCTGCCTTACATGCACAGCGAATCACGACTCATTCACGAAGAAGCTTTATTGCTCTTTACCGATTTGGGCGTACCGCTGAATTTGGAGTTTGAGAAAAAACACAAAGCGATTATTGATCGTTTTGGACGTTATCCGCATCGCAATCAAATTCTTGGACGAACTTCAACTGAAGAAGAACTTGAATTCTTGAAATTGCCTGACAGTCATTTTTAGGATTATTGATTTGATCGAAGTCAAAGCTATTTTTCTCTTCATCATCACAGCCATCATGGAAATTGTAGGCTGTTATCTACCTTATCTATGGCTCAAACAAGATAAAAGTCCGTGGCTTTTACTCCCTGCGGGGTTAGCACTCAGCGTATTTGTCTGGTTACTAACCTTGCATCCGACTGCTGCGGGTCGTGTATATGCTGCGTATGGTGGTGTTTATATTGGTGTTGCGATTCTGTGGTTGTGGGTTGTTGATGGCATCCGACCGACAACTTGGGACATTGCAGGATGTGTGATCACCTTACTTGGCGCATCGATTATTATTTTTGCACCAAAGAGTTAAGTCTCTTTTAAATCATAATCTTACAAATCATTTTGTTAGACGAGCAATGATGGCGATAATGATTAACGCTCCCAACATGACAAAAGGAAACTCAGCGTTTGCTTTACTCGCTTCTGGTCCAATCGTCGCGCCGCCGCCTAATGCAAATGCGATGGAAGGCACTACGGATGCTATGAATAAGTAAATAAACCTCACCGTGTTCTCCTCCATCTTGCTCCACAATTTTATTAAACATCACGCCCATTGTAATGTTTCACTTTTAACGCTTCTATCTCAACACCTTCGAGACAACGGACATTGATCGCAGCCATTTGCTGACCATCTGGAGATGGCGCTTCGCCAAACGGGTGAATGCCACAAGTGGGACAAAAATGATGCTGGATGACATGTTTATTGAAGGTATAGGTGCTCATGTTTTCAGGCGGCGTGAGCAATTTGATGGCATCGCGCGGTACAAACCACATGAGCGTGCCTTTACGCTGACACATAGAACAATTGCATGACATGACTTCTGGAATTTCACCTTCCACCTCAAAGGCAATCTGACCACAATGACAACTTCCTTGGTATTTCATGGCTTCGCTCCGTTTTTAGCTGTATTTTTTGTAGATTTATTTACTGTTTGTTCTCTGCGTTTTTGTAGACTAACATAAAGCGAATCTCATACAGCCCTCAAATTTATGTTCAATCTAGTCATATCCGAAAAAAATAAAAAACTCATCAACGAGTATCGACTGAAACTCTCTAATTTTTTGGACATGATGAGACGATCTTGGCGTCTGATCTTGGGTGTGGTCTTATTTTCTTTATTCGTCTCGTTCATAGTGACTCTGATCTTGCCGAAGAAATGGGAAGCCTCAGCGACGCTACAAATTGCCAAGCTGCCAGATGAAGTGGGTGATATCTCGGCTGTAGAAAACTCTCAACAAAGTGTCGAACGTATCAATCAGATTGGATTTAAAGAACTAATTCTCAAAGACTTACAATTACCGACGACTCAAGGGCAAGATCGGCGAAGTGATATTTTATTAGATACTCTGATTGCGCAGCCAATTAAGAAAACAGAATTGATTACCATCTCCGTGTCCGCCTACAGTGAACAGGATGCGTTAAAAAGTATTCAAACCGCAATTGCTGAGCTGCAAGCGGCGCAAGCTCCAATGATACTCCCCAGCAAAAATCGTCTGAATAAAGAATTGCAGACCATCAATCACAATCTGGCTATCACTGACCACGACATTTCAGCGCTCAATCACCAGATGTCTCGAGGCGGAAGATATGCAGCTGCGAAAGATTTTCGGGATGTCAAAGTATCGGCACAAAGAGCTTTGCAATTACAACAATCTCAGCTCAATGAACGCTTATCATTAATCGAACAACTTGCAACAAAACCCATTTACCCAATTAATAACTCATCTCCAAAACGTATTGTTTTCTTCATCTTAGGGGCGATATTTGGATTATTAGCAGGCATAGGAATCGCGTGGTGGAAAGATAAAAAGTAAGCTCAAGTAAGGTGCAATAAGCCAAAGGGCATTACACCCGTCATTCACTGATTAGATTCAACTAGTGACATATCCTCTAAGTACGCTGTCATAGCTAATGCAGACTCAACATAATTTGAAACGGATTTCGAAGTAAATTCAGCTTCTGGCGTGTGCACCGCATCATTGCGAAGTCTACGTAAATGTTCAAAAGCCGCTTCTTGGGGTGGCGTTAGAATTCCTGCTTGACGCAAACCCTCAAGTATTCGTAAAGGACCAGGATAAGTTGTTCGAAGTGCGTCGTGATGTTTACCTAAATAATTAGCAGCCGAAGTCTCAACAAGAAGCCAAGCCTCTAAAATTGTTGCGCGAGGAGATATTTCTGCTAAATCATTCAATCTATTTAGAACAGTATTATAACTTTGCCCTAAGATCGTAAAGTCACCACCACTAGTTGGAACAGCTAATTTGGTTTCAGCAGCCAAAGCCTTTGCGGCTTCTCCAAACTCCATTTCCACATCTTTGAATTTTAACTTTCGTAGAGAACGAACTATGAAAGGCAGCTCTTTTCGCAGAAATAGCAACACACCAACGACTACACTAGGCCAAGCAAGCGACCCAACAATATTTGCAATAAATGTCAACCAGTCCATAAATACTCAAATAAAACTATCGTATTAAAAAATTAAGAACCAAAGAAATCACCCACGCCCCCTTTCCAGCACCTCAAACAAATCATCTGCAATCGACGTTCCAAACTGCGCATCAATCTCACGTACACACGTCGGACTCGTGACATTAATCTCCGTCACATATTCACCGATCACATCCAAACCGACAAAAATCAAACCCTTCTCACGCAGCACAGGCCCAACTTTCGCAGCAATCGCACGATCCGTCTCAGTTAGCGGTCGCGCCTCACCACGTCCGCCAGCCGCAAGATTGCCACGCACCTCGCCATTCTGCGGAATACGCGCCAAACAATACGGCACAGGCTCGCCATTGATCATGAGAATGCGCTTATCGCCATCAACAATCGCAGGAATATATTTCTGCGCCATAATCGGAAGTTGCCCAAGATTCGTCAGCATTTCCAGCGTTGAACCCACATTCGGCACGCCAGTCTGCAAACGGAAAATCCCCGAACCGCCCATGCCATCCAACGGTTTGACGATAATATCGCCATGCTCCGCCAAAAACTCACGAATCAACGACTGTTGCGAAGTCACAAGTGTAGGCACCATCAGCTCCGGAAACTGCGTCGCAAATAGCTTTTCATTGCAATCACGCAAGCTCTGTGGACGATTCACAACCCACACACCTTCACGCTCAGCCTGCTCCAAAATATACGTCGTATAAACGAAATTCATATCAAACGGCGGATCTTTACGCATCAAGATCACATCGTAATTCGCAAGTGATTCTCGAACCGTTTCACCAAGTTTGAAGAAGTCCTTAGTGTTTTCGAATACATCAAGAGGTTTGATTAAACCAAAGGCTTTTCCATTATTAATAAATAAATCGTTTTGCAGCACATAACCAAGCGTATGCCCACGACGCTTCGCAGCCCACATCATTGCGAGCGTGGTATCTTTTTTAATATTAATATTTTCAATGGGATCCATGACAACGAGAATGCGCATGATGTGGCAACCTTTTTAATAATCAAACTGAATCAGTTATTGAGGAGAAAATGTTTTTTTTCAACACAGAAAATCGAAAAAGAAAAAGCCCTCTAACGATAAGAGGGCTAATTATAAGATTGACTTAAAACGCCACCTCATCAAACAGCCCACGTTGCAACGGATCACCACCATGCACAGGGTCAACAATGCCGAACTCAGCGCGGTAACTCTGCATTCTTGCCAAATCTTCAGTGCGATTTTCTTTTTTCAAATAATTCATCAGGTCAGTCATGGTCAGCAACGCTTGCACTGGAATGCCATATTGCGCTTCAATCTCTTGAATCGCAGACAACGCACCTTGACCACGCTCCTGACGATCCAGCGCAACCAACACGCCTGCAACCTTTGCACCTGCTTGTTTCAATACGGTCATCACTTCACGAATCGCCGTACCTGCCGTAATCACATCATCCACAATCCAGACACGTTGACCTGACACAGGCGCACCAACCAGCAAACCGCCTTCGCCATGATCTTTCACTTCTTTGCGATTAAACGCCCACGGCACGTTCACGCCATGTTCATGCCATAATGCACTTGCCGTCGCAGCAACCAATGGAATGCCTTTGTACGCAGGGCCAAACAGCACGCCCACGTCTTCGCTTGCCATCATTTTTTGTGCGTAACCGCTAGCAAGCAATGACAACGCCTCGCCATCATTCAACAGACCTGCGTTAAAAAAGTAAGGACTAATTCGACCTGACTTTAGGGTAAACTCACCAAATTTAAGCACCCCACGTTGCAGTGCCAACTCAATCAGCCCATGTGTTGTAAATTTTTGCGGCGAAGGTTGAGATGACGACATGATATTCTCCAATTTGGGGTGAAAATACAGTTTTTTAATGATGTACAAAGCAACGTAACGTTGCAAATACTAAATACGGTTGAGGATAGCGCAATGATAGCAAAGGAAACAGGTTTAATCCGCATCGTTTCACTGAATGCCAACGGTTTACGCTCTGCCGCGAGCAAAGGCTTCATTGAATGGCTCGATGCTTCTGACATCGACATCATTTGTCTGCAAGAAACCCGTTTGCAAGAGCATCAATGGCTAGAAAGTCATAAACCTGCGCTATGGCACACCCATTTATTCCCTGCAGAAAAAGCAGGTTACGCTGGCACAGCCATCTATAGTCGCTTACCTTTTGTCAAAATCAAAGACGGATTGGGCTTTGAGCTCTGTGACAGCGAAGGTCGCTGTACTATCGCAACATTTGAGGTGAATGGCAAAACATTTGATGTGGCTTCAGTCTATATTCCATCAGGTTCAAGCTCCGAACTCGCCCAAGCGCGTAAAGATGAATTTATTGAAAAAATGCTACCCATTTTTAAAGCATGGCGCGACGAAAACCGCTCGATCGTCTTCTGTAGTGATGTGAATATCACTCACAAGGACATTGATCTGAAAAACTGGAAAGGCAATATCGGCAATTCTGGCTGCTTACCCCATGAACGCGCATGGATGGATGATGTGTTTTCGCTCGGTTATATTGATACTTTTCGTGAGCTCAATAAAAACGCAGAAGAATATTCATGGTGGTCAAATCGTGGGCAAGCATGGGCCAAAAATGTGGGATGGAGAATCGATTATCAGATCGCATCATCAGACTGGAAAAACCAGATAAAAAATGTTTTTATTTATAGAGATACGCGTTTCAGCGATCACTCACCAGTCATCATTGATTACAAAATAGCCAACTAATGCACACAATGTAGGCAAACACTTACAAAACAAGACGAATTACGCTGCTATTCAAAATTTCGCAAACGGAAGATCATACATTTGCAAGATAGGATTATCGGTAAGGATCGCCAAAAAGGGGGAGATTCCCACCATAATACAAAAAATACTATTGCAGTGCTTACGCACCGCAGCAGAGCAACATCCCAGAGCTTCAAAAAGAGCCATATAGATCAGGACGATTTATATGGCTCTTTTTTATGTCCAATTTTATCGTTCCACAGCTTCATCATGAGCAAAACATAGACTTCTATTTTTATCCTGCACAACATCCTCAGCTCATAATCAAAATCGTTTATCATAGCAGCCAAATGACTGCTCTTTAATAATCATCCGCTTTGGAACAAACCACCATGAATCGCCAAGAACTCGACTCTCTCCACACGCGCTGGCGTCAAGATTTAAAATTTGAAGAGCCTGTGCTGGGTAAATCGATGCAATTTACATCCACTTGGGGGTTGTTTTCGCCAGAGAAACTGGATGACGGCTCACTCATGCTGCTCGATCATATTGAGTTTGGCAAAGCCGACTCCTCCATTGATCTGGGCTGTGGTTATGGCGTACTCGGTATGACTGCCGCACGCGAATGCCCTGAAGGTCAGCATTTGTTGATTGATAAGGACTTTGTGGCGGTCGAGTATGCAAAGAAAAACTGTGTCGATAACAAACTCTCAAACACCGAAGTCCAGCTTTCCAATGGCTTCCGCCATGTTGATCCTGCACGTCGTTTTGACTTAGTCATGTCGAATTTGCCTGCCAAAGCCAGCAAAGAACAACACTACTTATATCTATTGGATGCGTACAACGCCATGAATGTCGGCGGACGCTTCTATGTCGTGACCATCAATGGTCTGCGCGAGTTTATGCAAAGAACGTTTAAAGAAGTGTTTGGCAATTGTGACAAATTAAAACAAGGTAAGACTTATACGATTACGATGGCTCAGAAGAACTGATTTTCTACTCATTGTAAAAACGCGATTTCAAATTTTACTCCGTAGACAAGCTCAGTGAACTGCATAGCTCGTTGAGCCTGTCGAAACGCGCGGTGGAAAAACATCAGCAGCATATAATCATCGCGCACGGCGCAGGGAAACAGCACCAAGTAAGAATGCACCGACTATCGGTAAAAGTACATATAAAAGAATTATACCACCTGCAACCAAGCTGACATAACCGACAAAATCTTGCAGATAACGAAATCCTAACCCGACCATCAGCGCAATGACCACACGATAGCCCATCGAACGATTTCGGAGTGACCCAAATACAAATGAACACGCCAGTACCACTAATGACAATAAGCCTAATGGCGCAAGCACTTTTTGCCAAAATGCGAGCTTATAGTCATTCGTGATACCTGCATTATCGATCGAAACGGATCGAACATATTTGAACAATTGGCTTGGAGAAAGCTCATCTGGCGCGGTGGTCGCGGCAGCCAGTAATTTAGGTTTGAGATTGACATTCCACGCCTGATTCACTGTATACACTGGCTTACTCTGACCATTAGGCAAAATTTGAGCATTCGTCACAGCTTGCAACATCCATGTATTCTGACCTGCATCACCTTGATATAAGCCTGAAGGACTTGCCCAGCTATTGATCATGACTTGCTTATCGTCGAACTGAAACGCCTTGGTCGGACCCAGCTCACCATCATCATTGGCATAAGAAATAAATGAAAATTCCTGTCCTTCCTTGTGCCAATACCCATGTACGGCTGTATCTTGCTTTATACCACTGCGAACAGAATTTGAAGCCAGATTAGCAGGCGGAATTAGCCATTGGCTGAGTGCAAAAGCAATCAAACCAAAAATCAAAGCAGGACGTAAAACCCATGCAACAATCCGCCATACGCTCACCCCAGATGCACGCATCACAATCAATTCGCTATTCGTCGCAAGCGACCCTAGACCAACAACAGCACCAATCAAAGCACCGATGGGTAAAATAGCGTACAAGTTTTCTGGAATTTGTAAAAACACAAAATACAATGCTGAGCCAATTCGATAATGCGCATTTAAATCACCCAGTTGTCCCAAAAAGACAAAGAGCATTTGCACGGTAAGCAGAATCAGAATCACACCGAGCATTGCAGCAAAGGTCGCCTGACTGACGTGACGGCGCATAATCATGTCAAATCTCCCACAGCAACAGCCTTACCACCAGATGAACCACCATCTCGATCATGTTTACCTGCAAAACGCGCGGTTAATCGTTGCTTCCTCGCTAAAAGTAACGAAAAGAACAGATAAAAAACCATCAGGACCGCATACGCCCATACTGATAGCACACCTTTACTAATGCGTAATTTGGTTGCGAGCAATCCGATCACCAATGCAACAAATAAAAGTAAGGCTGGAAAAAGCCTTAAAAAGCGACCTTGGCGCGGACTCACCTCTGACAATGGCAATGCCAAAATCACCGCAATCAAGATCATGATTGGCATAGACCAGCGCCAACCCAATTCGCTCAAAGACTTTGCATCCTTGAGATGCGCCATCAAATCAGTCGTGCGCATTGATTCTGTCGGCGTGGCCATCACATCCGCAGATTGAGCGTCATTGAGATTGAGTCTGTAGGTTGCAAATTGCGCTTCTGAATAATGCAACTGCCCTGCTTTCAGTTCATAACGACGACCATTATGCAGTTCCACAATGGTATTTAAATGCTTGGGGTCGATTAGTCGAACCGCTTGTTGGGCAACGATCAGAACATCCGATCCGTTAGGAGCATTTTGGTGTACAAATACTTTAAGTAACGTTGTTTTGTCTGGCGACTGATCTTCAGCATAAAACGTATAAGAACCTGAGGTAATGAACTTTCGAGGGCTGACCAGATCAAAACCTTTTTTAGAAGATTGTTCCGACATGACCTTAGTTGCATGTTCGAATCCCCACGGCGCTGCAAATAACGTCAGCCCTGCCTCAGAGATCATTAATAGCAGCACAAATGGCCACAGCATAATTCCTAAGCTGTCGCGGCTAATGCCACTGGCATTGATGACGGCCATTTCATGGTCAACATACAAACGACCAAAGACCAGCATTAGCCCTGTAAAGAACCCTAACGGTAAAATTAACGTCAGAAAATCAGGCATCCGATAAGCAACAATCAAAAATAATGCACTGACATCCAAACCGCCTTGAGCGGCGATGCCGAAATACTTAATCAGTCGCCCACCAATCATGATAAACGCCAAAAAACCCGTAACAACCAGAGTGGTTGCAACGACTTGACGTAGCAAATAGCGGTTTATAATCACGATATTTGATCCAAAATATTATCCAATGCGCTACTTATCGACAAACCCATTACGCAATTCCAAAAATACCCAAGAGGATTCGCACCTGAAGCACGATAGTGTACCTGATTGTGATCAATCATGGATAAAGACCATCATACTGATAACGCGATTGTCTCATAGCTACAATTCAAATCGATCATTGCTCATGTAAAAGAACAATATCGCATTCAAATCACCATCAAACTACTGTTCAGAAAGGAGCGACAATGCTTTAATGCACTGATGCATTGCGATGAATACGCCCGCTATTTTCTCGCACAACCACATTTTAGTTAAACCGATTGGACATCACGACTTATGGCATCGAAGACCCATTCTGATACAGCAACTCTTTCTAGTGCCTCTTTATCACTGCAAATTAAACATCGTGCTATCGCATCACAACCTGACGATGTGCTGGTTATTTTATTAGATACTGATGACTTAACGAACTTACCCGATACACTGCCACCGAGCACACAATCTGCAATCCAAACCAGCGCAACACGTGCGGGTTTTACCGCTAAACTTGGCGAAACATTGCCTCTCTACCAAGTTGAACAAGATGGTTTTGAACAAGTTCTTGTTGTCGGAACTGGTACATTAGCCCAACTGACCGCAGGGCAAGCACAGAAGCTTGCAGCAAGCATTATTAAAGCGCTTTCAGATCGCAGCACACACGCTGCGATTACCATTGATGGAATGCCTGATGCGGTCATTGATGTCTTCGCTCTGGCACTCGCGAACAAGAGCTATCAATTTGATCTCTATAAAACCAAAAAATCGACCAGTAAGCTCACTGAAGTGACATTGCAGACGGCTCAAGCGGAGACTTTGCAAGCTCGTATTAATCTCGTTAATGCAACACATATCGGTCAAAGCTTTACGCGTAATTTGGGTAACCAACCTGCGAATGTCTGTTTTCCAGAATACCTCGCAGAACAAGCTCAAGCACTCGCTGCTGAATATCCGGACTTGCTGAAAGTCACCGTGCTTGATGAAGCTCAAATGGCGGAACTCGGCATGCATTCTTTCCTTGCCGTCTCCAAAGGCTCAGAACGTCCGGGACGTTTAATTACCTTGGAATACACAGGTAAATCTGACCAAAGCAAACCGATTGTCCTCGTCGGCAAAGGTGTGACCTTCGACACAGGTGGTATTTCCATCAAGCCTGCGGCTGGCATGGAAGACATGAAGTTTGACATGAGTGGTGCAGCATCTGTGATCGGAACAATCCGTGCACTCTGCGTCGCCAAACTACCGATCAATGTCGTTGGTGCATTAGCCTGTGCAGAAAATATGCCTTCAGGTCGTGCAACTCGTCCTGGTGATATTGTCACTTCGATGAGTGGTCAAACCATTGAAATTCTCAACACGGACGCAGAAGGTCGCTTGGTCCTTTGCGATACGCTCACCTATATCGAACGCTTTAATCCAGAAGTTGTTGTCGATATGGCAACCTTGACTGGCGCATGTGTCGTCGCACTGGGCGAAGTAGTTTCTGGTTTATTTACCCCTGACGAAGAACTGGCGAATGAACTGCTCGCAGCGGGTCAAGCCGTCCATGATCGCGCATGGCGTTTGCCTCTGCTTGAAGATTATCAGGAACTTCTTGATTCCCCAGTTGCAGATATGGCGAATATCGGCGGGCGCTTTGCGGGTGCTACCACAGCGGCATGCTTCTTGTGGCGTTATACCAAGCAATACCGCTGGGCACACTTGGACATCGCAGGTACAGCAAATACCACTGGCGCCAATAAAGGTTCTACAGGTCGCCCAGTACCATTGTTAATGCAGTTCTTGCGCGTGCGTGCAGGCGTATAACAGCTGTGAATGCTGTTAGTTTTTACTTACTCAACGACGACAAGGTAAACCAAGAAGCGTTTGCCTGTCGTCTATGCCAACGCGCATTGAGCGAAGGCTTACCGCTGTTTGTCTGGTGTGAATCGATCGATAGTATGGAGCTTTTCGATCAATTACTCTGGACATTTCAAGCATCAAGCTTCATTCCACATGATATTGATGATGTAAATGCACCGATTTGCTTAGGATTATCCGTTCCCGATGCGTTTCTTAAAGCATCCGCAAAAAAAGTAGGTTGTCTGAATTTAACGACCAATGCCGTAGATGCACAATTGTTTGACCGTGTTCTTGAAATTGTTGAAGCCAATGATGCCGCAAAAATCGCAGGACGCGAACGATTTAAAGGATATAAACAACAGGGCATTACGCCGACAACGCATCAGATCAAATAGCTGATCGTTTCAATTTAGTTTGAGAGAAATACGAATGTCACTACAACTTGGTGCAAATTTTCCGAATCGCTGGCTGGCTGCGCCGCAGGATGTCAGACGGCAGTTTTTACGCGACTTAAATAACGTCTGTTTATTACTCGACCCAAAGACTGACTTTGATGAATGGCAAAAAGATCAAGTTGAAGACCCTGATCATATTATCGTCACGACAACGCGCAGTGCCAATTCCAGTCAATCCAGCCAACCGAGTCCAGACGCAGCAAAAGTTTCTCTACCCGTCAACTCGTTAGTGGCTTTGGAACAGCGTTTAATGAAACAAGCGGATCAAGTCATCGAACGTGCGCTTGATCCAATTCGAGCAGAACTGAGAAACTGGATTCAGGAGCAAATTCGACGAGAGATTGGGGCGATGGGAAGTTAGAATTTTTCTTAGCTATTAATATAAATTGATCAAACATCCGAGGTCATATAAATGCAACCCGCAGTTCAAGGAGCTATCATAGGAGCATGCGCGGCTATTTTGGGAGTTCTGGCAACAGGTATTATCCAATGGCTTCTCAAAATTAGCGAAGAGTCACGACGTACCCAAGAGGTAGCTGAGATTGTTATTTACTACAACAGACGTCTGCGACGAGCTTTCCAAGACTTTAGCAATCCAACAACCCTTTCAAATAATCTTGCACTTGGCATATCTATCAATGAGGATGATATAGCTGACCTTGAATATGTTCTGAACGAGCTTTCAACAAAAATTCCGCCATTGACTCTAATTCTGTTTGATGTAAGAAGACATCTTAAGAATATTCAAACCTACACAGCACAATATCAAGATCTAATTAATGAAATAAAAGAAGGCTGCAACAAAGTGAAAGATCTTCCGATTATTCTGGGATGGATCAATATTGATGCTAAAAACGGGAGCATAGAATCCCATAAAGCTATTCAACTCGCTTTTAGCTTACTGAGCAAACATCGTCGTAAAAAAATACTTTTGTCGATAAGTAGCGATAAAAACTATAATGCTCGGATCTGAATACTCAACAAACATTGCATTCAAACAAAAATTAAAAACAAATTAAATCAATTTTTTCATTACTAATTAAGGATATCTTTTGAAAAACATCATCATCGGATTAGTCTTACTGCTCTGTATATTTAAAGGCTACACACACTTCACAACACCCAGCACAGAATCTGGTATGCCCTTAGACCAACTTCATGCTTTAGCTGCAACAGTCAAGGCAGAAAAAGTCGTAATGTATACCACCACTGAATGTCCATATTGCCGAGAAGCAAAGGCATGGTTGAGTCAGTATGGTTTTGCATTTACGGAATGCAACATGAGCTTGAGCAATCAATGCATCGATGAATTTAAATCATACGGCGCAAATGGAACACCATTTCTGATCATTCGCCGAGGCAATAAAGTTCATCAGATGAATGATGGTTTCGACTCCAATGAATTTCTAGCTGCGTTACAACAATGACGCTGACTAACACGCGCTAAATCTCAACGCTAAATCAACCCATAAACCTTGATACAATATTCAGCAACTCAAGCATATTGGATGACAAAAACGTGCTGAAGTTGAGCTCACTGACCCAACACATTTCAATTCGACACATCGACGAGATGGAATGCGCGGCTGCCGTCGCGTTAGCGATCTTTTTGGCACATTATCTGGGCACCAGTCACATGGATTGGGCAGCATTTGCCAGCTATATGGTCATGCGCGGCCGAGTCGAAGAAACCTTAACTCGCTCAATCTTACGCATCATCGGAACGATGATCGGTGGTGGAACTGCACTGTTGCTCATGCCTATCGCCGCTGGTAATTGGATTGTCCACACAGCACTGATGTTTATATGATCGGAACCATTTCGATTTACGGGGCATTGACCACCAAGCGCTCATACGCATGGCTTTTCTTCGGATTAACCTTTGCAATGGTCGCCTTAGACCAAATCGAACAACCCCACCTTGCATTAAAAGCCTTTGTTCATACTCGCGTACTCGAAACATTTGCAGGCACCATTTCTTGCATGGTGATCAGCGTGGTTTCGGCTTTATCATTTCGGCGTTGGTGGCCTGCGATTCGCACAGCAGAACCTGTTGTTGTCCTTTGGCATCCCCACGCTGCACGGCATGCCTTGCAAGCGGGAGTTGCGTTAGCCAGTTTGATCGCATTGTTTCACTACTTCAAACTACCCGAACTCTCACAAAGTGCAATTACGATCATGGCGGTTATGATTATCCCTGTCACAGGAATTGGCGTGAGTGGATTCATTCCCGTTAGCCGTCGTGTTTTGCAGCGTTTTGTTGGCTGTATCTTAGGCGCAATTTATGCGTTTACAATCCTTCTCGCCGTTGGCGACCATACGTTTGGCCTGCTCGCAGGCACACTCATCGGAGTCATTCTAGGCAGACATATCGAAAACGGCGATCACCCACGTCGTTATATCGGCACACAATTCACTCTAGCTATGTTAGTCGTACTGGTACCTGAAAGTTACAGCCATGTGACGATTGAACCTGCAGTAGAACGTTTATCAGGTATTCTCGTCGGAATGGCGATATTAGAGCCCGTTTTGTTGATTTGGCATGTATTGAGTACGCCACCTAGTCACTGGCTCAAACTCAGAAATCCTTCAAAATAACTCAGAGCATCGCTTATTTTTTGTGCCTTACTGTCACTTTAAGCCCAGCAGGTTTCGTCGCAATCCACGCCGCAAATTTGGCAATGTCTGGATGAGCGGCGAGTGC
>JASLGO010000125.1 GCA_030150135.1 Aquirhabdus sp. | reverse complement strand
AAAAACTTGATGGATTAATATTGTGAATTTACAGAAAAAACTCGTTGTTGGAATTACTTTTTTTGTTAGTCCAAGCAATACCAGTATTTGGGCGACGGGTGCGATTCAGAATGTCATTTATCTATATTTACTCATGCAACGTGTTCCGTCAGTGGCAGAGGTCATTCTGGTCAATGGCGGAGATAGCGATGTGCTCGCAGACGCGCTCATGCTCAAGGGTGTAGACATTAAAATTGCACGGTTTCATGAAGTTGTTGATCGTCTTGATGTGCTCATTGAAGCAGGCGCACAGGTTGATCGTGAAAGTATTGCTGAACTTCATCGCCGTGGTGGTAAGGCTGTTGCCTATCGCATGGGCAATGACTTTGTGATCGATATGGAACGGGTAATTTTCAAGCAACAGCCAGGTTATTTGTTCCAACAAGTGGGCTTTGATGAGATTTGGACATTGCCGCATCATGAACACACTTGTCGGGCATATTGGGAGATCATGGAGCGTTGTCCCGTCAAAGTTCTTCCTTATATTTGGACGCCGCTGTTTCTCGATAAAGCGATTGCAGAGTTACCAGAGAATCTCAGCTTTGGTTATAAACCTTCGGCTGAAAAGAAGAATATTGCGATTTTTGAACCGAACGTCAATGTCGTTAAAACCTGTCATTATCCGCTGTTAGTCTGTGAAGCGGCTTATCGACATGATCCATCTTTGTTTAAATCAATCTATGTGACCAATACGGGTCATATTCGAGAACATCGTACTTTCCAGCATTTCATTGGCACGATGGACATTGGTAAAAACGGCATTGCGACAGTCGAAGATCGCTATTTGACGCCTTATTTTATGTCGGCTCACGCGCAAGTTGTAGTTTCGCATCAATGGGAAAATCAACTTAATAATTTGTATTTAGATGTACTTTACGGCGGTTATCCATTGATCCATAACTCTGAAATGCTGAAATGTGGTTATTACTACGAACCATTTAATGCGGAAGCTGGTGCACAGGTTCTACTGGATGTATTACGCAATCACGATAGCCGAGCCGAGCAGTATGCAGCGGATGCAAAGGCGTTTTTGGCGACAGTACAAGTCGATTATCCTGAGAATATTCATCAATACGAACAAGCATTATTAGGTCTTTTTGCGAACACGTAATTGCACTAGCTTGGGATTGTTTATCTAAACATTAAAAGTGAAAATTGTTGTGGAGCATGAGTTTTGGATTTAGAAAAAGGGCTGACCATTGGGCTAACCGTTTTTGTCGGTTCTGCCAATACCAGTATTTGGTCGAATGGCGCGATTCAAAACTTCATCTTTCTGTATTTATTGCTGAACAAAATTCCATTCGTTAAAGAAGTGATCTTAGTGAATGGCGGCGATAGTGACGTGATATCGAATGCCCTGATGTTGGATGATTTACCGATTCGTTTGGCGCGCCTGCATGAAGTTGAGGATCAGCTTGATCTCCTGATTGAGGGTGGAGCACAGCTTGATTGTCATACCGTTGCAAATTTCCGTGCTAAAGGTGGTCGCGTCGTGAATTACCAGATTGGTAATAGCTTCGTGATGGATATGGAGACGACTTTATTTAACCGCGATTCGATGCGCGTATTTGATGGTGCGGTGATCGATGCGGTCTGGACTTTGCCTCATCATGCACCGACCTGCCGATCTTATTGGGAGGTGATGCATCGTTGTCCTGTGGATGTACTTCCCTATATTTGGTCACCGATGTTTGTTGATAAAACCATCACCAATGTCCCGCAAGGTGGACAATTCGGTTATCAGCCAAGCGAAGGTAAAAAGCGGATTACGATTTTTGAGCCCAATTTAAATGTAGTGAAAAGTTATCATTATCCAGTACTGGTTTGTGAGGCGGCATATCGCCGAGATCCAACGCGGATTAAATCTGTATTTGTGACCAATACTGAACATATTAAAACAGATGTCACTTTTCAGAATTTTATGTGCAGTACAGATATTGGTCAGAAAGGGATTGCGACGATTGAAAATCGTTTTCCGATTGCACATTTCTTAGCGCTACATACCGATATTGTGGTTGCCCATCAATGGGAAAATCAGCTGAATAATTTATATTTTGATGTTTTATATGGTAATTATCCGCTGATTCATAATTCTGAAATGCTTAAAGGCGGATATTATTATCCATCGTTTGATGCAGCAGCAGGGGCGGATGTTTTACTCGATGTACTAGCACATCATGATCAGAACTTAGATGCATATCGTGCTGCATCGCAGCAATGTGTAGCGAATGTAAATATTGACCATCCAGATAATATTAAAGCGTACAGTGATGCGTTATTGCGAGTATGTCAGCGGGTGTGACTCGCAGAATTTAGACGAAACATAACAAGAAGGAGCGAGGGATATGCATGTATGGCAAACGCATCTGGAAGTCAGTGATAACCGCAGTGATGTTTACTTAGAAAATCCAAGAACAAATCTGGTGGATACGTTTTCGACGCCACGGAAGTTTGTATTAGAAATCGGTTGTTCACGAGGCGCGACAGGAGCTTATTGCAAAAGTAAGTTTCCAGAAGTGATCTATTGGGGAATTGAGCCGAATAAAAGTGCTGCAGAGGTTGCAGCACAACAGCTCGACAGAGTGTTGGTTGGATTGTCGAGTGATTTTGATTTATCTCAAGAAGGGGTCGCGCCTCAACAAATTGATGGAGTGATCATGGCCGATGTCATTGAGCACATGTATAACCCGTGGAAAGCGCTCGCAGAACTGAAACCATATTTGTCACCAGATGCAGAAATTGTGACGAGCATTCCAAATGTTCGTAACTTAGAGCTGATGAATGATATTGCTACAGGTCGGTTCACTTATGAGGAGTCGGGATTACTGGATATTACACATATTCGTTTTTTTACTTGGTTAGAAATTGCAGACATGATGAGTCAATGTGGCTATGAGATCAACCATCTGACTTACGGTATTGATAATCGATTATGGGGTGTTTATCACCAGTATAAAGATCAGTTGCCTAGTACAGTTGATTTTAAAAATCTAAGTATTAAAAATGTGAATGAAACGGATTTGGCAGAGTTGTGTACTTTGCAATTTTATTCTAGGGCTGTGCTTAGTCGTTGATCCGCATTGAGATCATCTTTTGGATATTCAAATGCTTGAAAAAAGTTGTCATATCACGATTCCTCATGTGGATTACCCCCAAGTCTATGCGGATCTCATGAGGGATTTTAGGCAAGCCCTTGATGAGTTAGATATTTTGGTTACGGAATCAACGGCAGAACTTCGTCCGCACTGCTTGAATGTGATTTTTGCACCTTGGGGATTATTGCTCCCCGAAAATGAATTGTTGTTTCAGCAAGTAGAATCTTTGGCTGAACAATGCGCTTTGTTTAATATGGAGCAACCTCATCCTGACAGTAGAGCATTTACTGAACGCATGATTCGCTTGATGCGCAGAACATTTAATTTTGACTATTATCCTGAGCATAACTCTGAGTTTCAGCGTGCGGGTTGTGCAGTGTCGACGATTCGTTTTTTATGGCATCGCTCCATGCGAAGCGCTCTTGCGGGTACTGTCGAACGTGATATTGACCTATTGTTTGTAGGTGCTTATACCAATAGACGCATAGAGGCCTTTTCAAAAATCGAACAGGATTTTGGCTTGAAAGTCACTGTGTTGAATGATGTTTGGGGGCGAGATGTCGATGCTGGAGTGGCAAGAAGTAAAGTCGCGATTAATATCAAAGGCAATCAGAATAACCAATCATTTGAAGTCTTGCGTTGTTTGCCAATGATTGCAAACGGCGCCGTAGTGGTTTCCGAAAATGACTATGAAAATATTTATGAAGATGTGAAAGGAATGGTGCAGTTCTGCGATTTAGCAGATATTGGTCGTTACTGTCATAAATTGCTAAAAGATCCAGATTTACTTGAGACAACTCGCCAAAAACAATATCAAATATTGCTTCAAACCTCATTTCTCGCAGAAGTGCAGCGAGGTTGGACAGATTGGATGCAATGGTTAGCTGAGCCACTTCACTGTCGTACAATTTGTTATGAGCAACTTGATCTATCGCAACATAACCCTGAAAAATGGCGATATGATACGTTGTATCTGCATGATTATTGGTCGAGCGGTGCTCTAGCACCACAGCAACCGTTACGTCGAGAACATCTCGAGCACTATGTTAAATCTAAAGAATCTAATATGTGCTTTGAGGCATCAGGGTTTAAGGTAATCAATACGCGTGATCACTTTGCCCGTGTAGTCGATCCCGTGGCGCATATGCATGCATGGGCTCAATTGCTCTTTGATGAAGGTCGGATTTTATTGAGTTTGCCATATTATTTATCACCCATAGCATATGATTACCCAACCTATCTTCGGCCATGTTCGGAAGAGAGTCTGAACGCGTTTATAGGTAAACAGAGTGTTCACTTTCGTGATCAGTTATTTTACTTTGATCTTGAGCGACTGAGTTATTTACCGACAGACTATGGTGCATCATTACTCAAAAATGGTACTGACTTTAATATCGTCGTACACACTCCGAACGCAATTCGTTATGTTGAATTTGTGCTGGTAAAGCGAATCGCTTTACCATAGGGTGGAGGGATTCTGCAAAGAACAATTTGCTTTAACGCACAGAGTAAACTTGAAAATTTAGCTTAGAAACTTTGTTTTGGGGAGTCGACGAAACTCATCGGCAGTGAGTTTACGCTTCCGCAGAAACACTCGAATCGCATCAATTGCGCGTGGAGTCTTCAGTGCTACTCCCCAATCCTGATTATTGGCATCAAGGACTTCAAAACCATAGCTATTCACAATCAGAAAGCTTTGATTAAAGCATTCAAAACGATGTGTCTCCCAGCCATATTGCCACCAGTTTTCTAGTAACCTTTCCCAAGTTCGCTCGTTAAATGTTCTTTGGGTCTGTGCTATCGACCAAGCACCATAGGATAAGTCATGAGGAACTTCTAGTTCTAGCACACCATTTTCTTCTAATAAATTTAGGCAATTTGTCAGAGTTTGAATAAGGTCATCACAACATTGAAAAACATTATTCGCAATGATTTTGTTAAAGTAGTCTTGAGAAAGATTAATTTGACCGAAACGCCATGAGTCAAACTGTTTGTTGAAGAGAATGGGTTGATCAATGTTTAAAACTATATCTGGCGAAAAATCTGCGCGTTGATCAATGTTTACTGCATCAAAGCGCCAATAAGGCCCAGCTCCGATGTGTAGTAGTTTAGGCAGAGTTGGAGATATTTGTGCTGTTGGTTTGGTGTTGAGATTGGCAAGATACTTATCAACAACAGGTTTTAATATAGCTGCAGCATTGCGTTTTGAAAAAATCTCGAAGCCCTTACGCTCTAGGGCTGCTCGTCGTACGTCATCATGTACAAGTTGCCAACAGAGTTCGGGTAATTCATCACGGGAGCCAGAAACAATAGCTTCTCTAATATCTGGTTCAATATCTGTTTGCGGCGATAACTCCGACACCACAGCCTTATGATTCGCTAACAAATAAGAAACGCGGACAATTTCAAAAATTCCCACAGTTTCATAGTAATGAATATTCAGTACAACTTTTGCTCGGGCAATCAGTTCAGCACGCTTTTTGCCAGTTGCCTGCATATTTTCTGTACTGACTACGTTGAGTCCGCGTGCGCGAATAGCGTCTAATGTTTGTTTTCTTCGCGGACTGATGCTGCCATAGAAAAGTACATCAATATCTTGTTCAACCATTTCTGGTTGAGCATCAATCAGTTGTGATGTGTTGTTGATGAGATGTGCGGGAAGCGGAATTTCACTCAACTCAGGACAATACCCTAATGGTACATGTTCAATATTGCTAACGCCTGCTGCTTGTAAAAGTTTAATATTATTAGTGTTATAGTCCCAAACTTGAGTGTTTAGTAGCTGGCGGAAATATGAAAGATTAAACCATGGTACTTCAGGAGAAACTTGTTCCCAATTATAAATAATAATATGAGGTGCTTGTGCGGACAAAGATGACCAATCACTCTCATGTGCTCCAAAAAGAACATTGATCGCTTCAGGATCTAGAGGTTTAAGTAGCGTTGTTTCATAACCTAAAGATTTCAATCCGTAATAACAAAACATCATACATTCATGAAATGCGCCTACTCCCGTACATGCGGTTACATTGAATTTGATGGTTGTCATGGATCGAAGATACTCCGAGCGGCGTCCGAATTGTGGGTGTGAAGTTAACTCATAATGATGAAAAAATCATGTCCATACTTGTCAATCATCATAGCGGCGAATGTTCGTAAAGTCTGCATTTCTAATGAGATTCTATTTGAGTATTTCGAGGAGTTTTTGCTTTGTTTTTAGGGTTATATTGAACCATTTTAGATGGAGTCATCGGCAAGACAATAGATACTTCTAAGCCGCCTTGGTCGTGATTCCGCACATTGACTGTTCCGCCATGTAATCCCGCAATTCGTTTGACAATCGCGAGACCTAAGCCACTTCCTTGTGTCGTCCGTGCGCTATCTCCACGAACAAAAGGTTCTGTTAAGCTATTTAAGTCAGCCATTTGAATGCCATCACCACAGTCACGGACGGTTAATGTCAGTTGATGGGGGAGTAAGGTCGCTGAAATGAAGATTGGTTCACGACCATAGCGTAGTGCGTTATTGATAATATTACTGACCATACGTTTGATGGATAATGGTCTAATTGGCATTAGTGGTAAAAACTGAGGTTGATATAAGATTTTTGCGTGTTTGTATTGCACAACAAGCTCTTGAAGTATTTGGTTCAGATCAGTTGGTTGTGCAACTTCATCAGAGCCATCGCGCATATAAGAAATAAACTGCGCCAGAATATTATCCATATCATCGATGTCATAGACCATGCCTTCGCGAAGGTCCTCATCTGGCATCAGTTCTGCGGCAAGACGCATTCGAGTGAGTGGCGTGCGTAAATCATGAGAAATCCCTGCCAACATGATCGTGCGATCATGAGCTGCTTGTTCCAAAGAGCTAATCATTTGGTTAAAAGCGGCATTCACTTGACGAATTTCGACTGGTCCAGAATCCACTCTGAGTTTGGGTGCTTCGCCCAAGAGTGTATAGCGCCGGGCAGATGTTTGTAGTAATGCTAATGGACGATTCAACTGACGAACTAGAATTAAAGTTGCAAGTGCCGTCAAAAGCGGAATGCCGAGCAACCACGCAATGATGAGCGCGGCATCGTATTCTGCATAAAATCGCAATGGTTCACGTATCCATACATTACCGAGTGATGGAAAGTGAATCCAAAGTTGCGGCGTCGGTTTAAAACCAAAGAACACGACGACAGGTTCTTTTAGTTCTATGGATAATTCTTTGCTGAGTTCGCTAGTAAAGAAGCTAGCGATAGGGTTATTTTGCTGACTTGGGAATTTGGAAGGATCTCTGACAAATTCAACACCAACACGTTCGAGAATCCATTCATGAATATCGAGCGCGAATGGATCAATCATGACCTGTTGTTCAGCTTCACGAATGAGCTCAAGGTTAATTGCAAGATAATGAGCATGCTGGCGAATTTCAGGAAGGTAAAGCGTTCTCCAAAAAAATGCTAAAGACATAAATAAGCTGAATAGACCTACCGTCGAAACCAGTAGTGTTGTACGGACTGCAGTTGAATTCGGCTTGAGCATCTTGATTGCTCGTTCAATCCGACGCCAGAATATGACGATGCGTTTGAACGAGCCTTTAAAAAGACGCTTATGTTCTATAGGTGCATTATTCACAAATTATCCATGACCAGTCTGTCGTGTATGACGCTTATTCAGCACCATCTGGAACAAAGACGTATCCGACACCCCAAACGGTTTGGATGTAACGTGCATGTGCTGGGTTTTCTTCAATCAGACGTCGTAAGCGTGAAACTTGGACATCAATTGAACGTTCCATCGCGCCCCATTCCCGACCACGCGCAAGGTTCATGAGTTTGTCGCGTGTCAGAGGTTCTCTTGGGTGCTGTACTAATGCTTTGAGTACCGCAAATTCACCTGTAGTCAATGTCACCACTTCACCGTTGCGAGTCAGCGACCGTGTAGATAGATCGAGAGACCATGAACCGAAATTAATTACGGTGAGATGTTGGCTTGGTGCGCCAGGCACTTCACGGACTTGGCGACGCAGAACGGCGCGAATGCGAGCAAGTAGTTCATTGGGATTAAATGGTTTAGGCAAATAATCATCAGCACCTGCTTCAAGACCTGCAATTCGATCAGAATCACTACCACGTGCGGTGAGCATGACGATCGGGGTATTAATATTATTGCTACGCAAGCGTCGACAGATACTGACGCCATCTTCGATCGGAAGCATGAAATCTAAAACGATTAATGAAAATAGTTCGCGTTGTAATAGTCGATCCATCTGTGGAGCATCATGAGCGGTACGGACAACGAATCCTTTATCCTCTAAAAAACGTTGGAGTAGTGCTCGCAAACGAGCATCATCATCCACAACCAAAATGCGCTCACCCGTTGGTGTGTTGCGTGGGGCTTCATCTGCAGGTACAACTAAAGTCATAAAGTTCTCCCTAATGTTGGTCGATTTTTGTGATTCGACTTCAATTCCCTAGTAGGTATACGCCCTACTATAATCTGAATTCGCTAAGATCGTGCCAACAATTAAGATAATTCTTAAAATTAAACAGCATATTGCTTACATTGGGTAAGATCGACGAATAATTCAATGATTAAATATGTTTAGATACTAAAATCATACAGCTTATGCGTCTATGTTTGATGTGTTAAATAGATGTATTTCTGCACGGAACAGGTAGGAACTGAGCCAAGACCACCGTATAATCTGTGCTTTATTTTCCTTCGGAACACCGCTGTATGACTGCGCCCGATAATCTGCTTGCTGAAAACCAAGCACCTGATTCGATTCAAAACGAAATTGTTGAAGTTCAAACTGAGACTGTACAAGAGGCTACTTCTTTGCAAACGCCCCCAGAAACAGCACAAGAGACGTCTTCTATGACTGAAAAAGCAGTGATAGTCACGTCATCAGTGACTCCTCCACCAGCACCTAAATTACGTTTAACTTCTGACGCAGAACTCTTTGTGCAAATTGCAAAAGAACTGACAGTACGTCCAGAACAGGTGACAGCCGCTGCTGCATTATTAGATGAAGGATCAACCGTACCGTTTATTGCGCGTTATCGTAAAGAAGTTCATGGTTTAGATGATGCACAGCTTCGTGAATTAGAGCTGCGTTTAACTTATCTTCGTGAACTTGATGAACGTCGTAGTAAAGTCATTGAGTCGATTCGAGGACAAGGTAAGTTGACCGATGCGTTGCTTGAGCGTTTGAATCAAGCGGATAGTAAGAATGCCTTAGAAGATTTATATCTCCCATATCGTCCAAAACGTACCAGCAAAGCACAGCTTGCAAGAGATGCGGGTCTTGAGCCGATTGCACTGCGTATTTTGAATGAAGAAATAGAGCCAGCGACTGCATTAGAGGGCTTTAGTCATGAGAGCTATCCAGATGTAGATAGTCAGTTGGATGCAATCAGTCATATTTTGGTTGACCTATGGGCAACAGATTTAGAATTGACTGAAAACCTACGTCGTCGTTTTTCTGCCGAATCTCAAATCGTGAGTCGTTTGGCTGGCGAAGAAAAACGTGAAGTGGGCAAAAAATTCCGTGATTACTTTGAAGCCCAAGAATCATTAGCAAAAATTGCATCTCATCGCTTACTCGCATTATTGCGTGGTCGTCAGGAAAATGTGCTGACGCTGAAGGTCGATGGAACCAATGATTCACATGTACAAGCGATTAAAGATAAGTTTAGTGTAGGTAGTGCTAAACCTGAAGGTCGTCAAACTTTGCTTGAACAAGTCGCAGAATTACTCTGGCTGGGTAAATTACGTCCGCATTTTGAGCATTCACTTCTCACTGAGAAGCGTCTAGCTGCTGAAGCTGAGGCAGTCACAGTATTTGCTGAGAATATGCGTCATTTGCTGTTGTCTGCACCAGCGGGTGGAAAAGTCACACTGGGTATGGATCCAGGTATTCGTACTGGTGTGAAATTGGCAGTTGTGAATGCATCAGGCGATGTGTTGGCGCATTCAGTGATTTATCCGTTTGCACCGCGTAATGAACGTGATGCATCACTCGCCACGCTGGATCAACTGTGCCGTGAACATGGCGTCGAGTTGATTGCGATTGGTAATGGTACAGCAAGCCGTGAGACCGATGCGTTAGTTGCAGATTTCTTGAAAGCACAGCCAGATTTGTCGATTACTAAAGTGGTTGTCAGCGAGGCTGGTGCATCCGTTTATTCTGCAAGTGAGCTGGCAACGGCTGAACTTCCAGATTTGGATGTTTCTATTCGTGGCGCAGTATCGATTGCGCGTCGTCTGCAAGATCCATTGGCGGAACTCGTTAAGATTGATCCGAAGTCGATTGGCGTAGGTCAATACCAGCATGATGTGAATCAACCAACTCTTGCACGTCGTTTGGATGCGGTTGTTGAAGACAGCGTGAATGCGGTGGGTGTAGATGTAAATACTGCATCTCCAGCGTTATTGTCTCGTATTGCAGGATTGAACAAAAATATTGGTCAGCAAATTGCAGATTACCGCCGCGAGCATGGTCCTTTTGCAACGCGTGAAGACTTGAAAAAAGTGCCACGTCTTGGCACGAAGACCTTTGAACAAGCCGCAGGTTTCTTGCGCGTGACTAATGGAACTCAGCCATTGGACGCATCAGCAGTCCATCCAGAAGCATATCCCTTGGTTGCTAAGATTTTAGGAAGTCTTTCAAAATCTTTAAGTGAGATTTTGGGTCAATCAGGTGCTTTGGATGGTTTTGATCCTGCGTCAGTGGTGGATGATCAATTCGGTTTACCAACCGTACAAGACGTGATTCGTGAGCTTGAAAAACCGGGTCGTGATCCACGTCCAGAGTTTAGAACAGTGAAGTTCCGTGATGATGTGACTGAGGTCAAAGATCTGGTCGACGGCATGATTTTGGAAGGTGTCATTACTAACGTTACTAATTTCGGTGCGTTTGTGGATATCGGTGTTCACCAAGATGGATTAGTTCATATTTCCGAGTTGTCTGATCAATATGTGGGTGATCCTCATAAGTTTGCTAAGCCAGGTCAGATTGTGACTGTGCGCGTGATGGGTACTGATGGTGATCGTAAACGGATTAGCTTAAGTTTGCGTTTGACACCAACAGAGCGCCCAGCAAAAGCCGAGCGTTCGGAACAACGCCCAGCGCGTTCGAGCGAAGCACCAAAGCGTAGCTCAACACATAATCATGATCGCCCTCGTACAGATCGTCCGCGTTCTGATAAACCGCGTGATGAAAGACCTCGCAATGACAAGCCACGTCATGAAAAACAACCTCGTGACGAGAAGCCAAAAGAAGAGAAGATCGGTTCTTTTGGTGCATTGTTGGCTCAGGCAGGGATTAAAGGTTCGAAATAAAAGAACCTTTGGTGTGATTAAAAAACCTACTTTTCATGTGAGTGAAAGTAGGTTTTTTTATGCGTTCTAGCCATCTAGTGTATATGGCTCATTGTATTTTTGAGAGTCTGCTTGAAGTGTAACAGACTATTTTTGAGATAATATAAATCTGATCACTTTACTACTGCGTTCTGATGGAAGCGTAGTATTGATCGTCTCAAACAAGTCTGCCGTTGCATTGCAAGCATCTTGAGCCTCTGTAGGAGATGCGGATGCCAACGTAAACGAGCTATCTGGATGTTTTATTTTCATTTCGCGAATGACAGTTTCCATATCAGAAGAAATT
Organism: Aquirhabdus sp.; assembly: GCA_030150135.1. Classification (GTDB taxonomy): domain Bacteria; phylum Pseudomonadota; class Gammaproteobacteria; order Pseudomonadales; family Moraxellaceae; genus Aquirhabdus. Next base: position 25,651 of record JASLGO010000125.1, on the reverse strand, counting down.
TCGTATTGACGAGGAATTGGCTGGGGTTGCTCTGCTGAAGTCTTGATGACATCAGCTAAACTAGCGAGGTCTGCGTTTGCTAGTTCTTTAGGAAGAAAGTCTTTAATGTTGATGCTACCGTATTGCCTAGGATTCAAAGCTTTTCTACAGTTTTCAGGATCTGTGTTGAGTACGCGCATCTCTTGGATCATGACAGATACATAAGCAAGTACAGCATCATCTGAAGCGATGGGAAGGCGTTTTTGGAGCATTAAATCTACTTCGGATCGTATTTTCAAAATGGTGCTTTGAACATTCCCTTCATTTTTCAAGCTCTCATCTAAAGTACGCATAACGTTATTGAAAGTAGAGGGATCATACTTTCTAAGCGTTTGGATGATTGGGGTTTCTGTAAAGCTTCGTTTTGCTTGATCGATCTGGTGGGGAATTAAAATGTAGTGTTTCGTTAAGGAGTTCAATAAGAAAAAAACTACAAGACAAGCAACAATATATGTGCCTTTTTGTTCGGATCGGTTTGGCATGAAGAGTGTCACAATCGCACCTGCCACTCCGCCAGAAAATGCCGCCAATGCTACAGAAAACCAATCTATCATCATCGCTCCTGATGGTTATTTATTGTTAAACATATTTCGGGGTATCTATTGATATGTAATCTTTTTCATCGAGTATGAAGAAAAATCGTGAAAATCAATTTATAGATTTGACTGTTCTTAATTGGTCATTCACTCATTTATCATGGTGTGATGAACTTATATTAATATGATGATAGCATTAAAACGTTAAATGAATTGACTGTATGATTAAGATTGGAAAAAGGATTTGGGTCTTAGGAAGCTAAAGTGGATTATTTCTGAGAAGCTTCAGTAGACCAAGATATACGTTATCACGACGATGATTGAAACGATACTTTGTTTCTTTCAGGTGCAAAAAGTATGCTTTGCCACACCGTTGAATTTTGCTAAAAGTCTTTTTGCATAGCTCCAGAAAAACTCAATGTCATTGATATGACGTTTACCATTGGTAAATTCATTAGCATCATGATTCACCGTTAAATGTTTGTCGTAGCCAATATCAACTAAGTCTTCATAACCACGCCAACCATCGGAGTGAATATTGTATCGAGATCAACCTGCCCGCGAATAATGCCTTGTAGCGTGGCTTTGGAGCAATTTAGGACGATCTCAGTATAAACTTTACCTTGTTGTTTTAATAAACCAAAAACAATGGTTTATAAGTACCACGACCACGTTTGCCGTGAACCCTGTGAGCTTCAAAGTAAGATTCATTTACTTCAACAACATTTTGTAAAGGCGATTCAAGTCCATAATGTATCTACGATACGATGCCGTATTTTGATAAAGATTGTGTTCCAACCAATTCTACTGTGCTAGATGCCGTAAAATCGAGAGCAAGACATCGTACAAGTTGCCGAATTTAGCTTTGGTAATTATTGAATGGCGATAATACCTATTTTTTGTTTCCATCTTAGTAAGTTGCCACACTTTAATTTGTACTTAACTTCCTAAGACCCTACAATTATAAAATTTCTTCTAGTCGAGAGGCTTGAATAATTGATTGTATTTTTGGCGGGACATTCTCTAGGTGAATCCGCTGCTCGGATTTAAGCCCGCGAATCCATTGTACGATGACTGCGAGCAGTACCGTATGACCTTGCGTTAACTGTGCGAGATCAATGGTAATAAGAGATGCCGTTAGGCTATCTAGTATCTTCTTTCCATTGCGATAAGTGATATTTGCGTTATTAAAATGAACAGAGCCGTTGATCGAGAGCGTGCTACCTGCGAGTGTGAGACTCGCAGTGGCTTGATCCCGTTCATGACTCTTTCTGTTTTGCTTTGCTAGTTTGTTCAATTGAGAACACTCACTGACCTGAGGCGCTAGCCGAAGGGATAAAGTTTTTGATCGCAAGGTCGAGGTTGTTCTTGTTCGTTTGAACTGCTGATGAGAACTGATTGCGGAAGGTCAGACCAATATCGATACCATTAAGCTGCAAATTGCGTACTTTCCATGAGTCACCGCTTTGGATGAGTTGGTAAGCGATTGGAACAATCGTCCCAGTATCGGTTTTAAAGTCCATGTTGACTACAGCTTTGCTTGGGTCTTTACCCTCAACAAAAGGACGGATGGTATAGCTTTCATTATCGTATGCTGCCAGACCTTTAGCGTAGGTTCTAATCAGACTTTGCTTGAATGTCTGAGCAAATGCGGTACGTTGTTCTGGTGATGCCTGACGATAATAAGGTCCCATGACGCCACGTGCAAAACCATCAAAATCAACATAAGGTTCGATATTTTGCTGCACAATCAGGTTAAGCGCGGCAGGATTCTTTTTATAAGCACCACGATCGCTCACTAGACGTGCAATAAGTGCATCAGAAATTCTTTTAACAAACACTGGCGCAGGTTCTACGGCAGCAAAGGCAGTTGATGCTGAAAAGATGCTTGAGAGTACAAGTGCAGTTGCTGTAGGGAAGAGGATGCGTTTCATTAAAAAATCTCCAAACACAAAACAAATAAATTAAAGCCCAAAATCTAATGAGTAATGATCATTTCATAAAATGATCGTCACTCATTCCTGATTCTGCACAGCGCTTAAAACTGAGCGCTACCAGCTGCGGCAGGTGCAGGGCTTGTGGCAGTCGGTGTTGCTGCTGCAGGTGTTGGTTCTGTTGCTTTACTGAACAAGAATTTACTGATCAGATCTTCAAGAACTAACGCACTCTGGGTCTGATCAACTTCGCTGCCATTTTTAAGCATTGTGTCATCAGCACCCAGTGAAATTCCGATATATTGTCCACCAATCAAACCTTCTGTGAGAATGCTTGCTGTGGAGTCGGTTGGAATTTCTTTCATGCTATCGTTGATTTGCATAGTGACTACAGCATCCAACCGTTTTGGGTCAATCGAAATATTAGTCACACGCCCAATAACAACACCACTAAGTGTTACTTTAGCACGAGGTGTTAGTCCACCTATGTTCTGAAAGTGTGCAGTTATCGTATAGCCACTTTTATGCACTTCATTGAGCAATCCGCTGACGCGTAGTGCCAGAAAAAAGAAAGCGATAATTGTCAAAATTGTAAAAATACCAACACTAAACTCTGCACTACGAGTTCTCATGATAAACCTCCGAACATGACCGCAGTCAGAATAAAATCAAGACCCAATACACATAATGATGAGTAAACTACAGTATTTGTTGTTGCTGTAGAAATACCCGCTGAAGTTGGAGTTGCTGCATAGCCTTGATATACCGCAATCCATGTACAGACAACGCCGAAGACGACACTTTTGATTACGCCATTGAGAATGTCGTCTGTAAAACTCACGTTACTTTGCATGCTGTTCCAGAAAGATCCTTCATCGACACCCAGCCAGTCCACTCCGACCATTTTTCCGCCAAAAATACCGATTGCTGAAAAAATTAATGTGAGCATTGGTAAACTAACGATGCCCGCCCATAGCCTTGGAGCAATAATGCGATGGATGGGGTCGACTCCGATCATTTCCATGCTGGACAATTGCTCTGTGGTTTTCATTAATCCAATTTCAGCAGTTAGTGCAGAACCAGCACGACCTGCAAAGAGTAAGGCTGAAATTACAGGGCCGAGTTCACGAACTAAGGTGAGTGCGACCATTGTTCCAAGTGCTTGATTACTACCGTATTTAGATAGAATAGTAAAACCTTGCAGACCTAAAACCAAGCCGATGAATAAACCAGAGACCAAGATAATCAACAAAGAAAGGACGCCAACGCGATACATTTGATCAGAAAATAATCTGAATCCAGACCAAGTTGGTATTGTGGATACGGAGCGTAGCAACATAATGCCTGCAGCACCTATTCCTGTAATACGATCAATGACTTCTCGACCTAGTCGTTGTATGGCATTCATGATTGATGTGCTCTTGTTGTATGTGCAGCACACATTTTTAAAGATGAAACCATTTATAGGGTATTCCTTTTCACAGAATCATGGTTTTGAGTCAAATAAGGTTCTTGGCTATATTGAAACTTTACAGGCCCGTCAGCTTCGCCTTTTAAAAATTGTTGTACGAATGCAGAGGAGGATGCGCGTAGCTGATCAGGCGTTCCTTCACCCATCACAATACCGTCAGCAACAACATAGACATAGTCGGAAATCGATAACGTCTCTGAAACATCATGTGAGACAATGATGGTTGTTAGCCCTAAAGCATCACGTAATGCACGAATAAGGCGAACTAAAACACCCATGACAATTGGGTCCTGACCAGCAAATGGCTCATCGTACATGATCAGTTCTGGGTCAAGTGCAATGGCTCTAGCGAGAGCAACGCGCCGATTCATACCGCCAGATAACTCAGAGGGCATTAAGTTTTCAGTACCGCGTAAACCGACAGCTTCTAGTTTGAGTCCAACAATTTCTTGAATGAGATTTTCGTCAAGGTCTGTATGCGCACGCAGGGGAAAGGCAACATTTTCAAACACGGTCATATCGGTAAATAATGCGCCACTTTGGAATAGCATCCCCATACGCGCGCGCGCAGAAAAAAGCTCTTTCCTGTCCATGTCTGCAATATTGCGCCCATCAATCAAGACTTGCCCGGAGTTTGGAGTAAGCTGTCCACCAATGAGTTTGAGAAGAGTGGTCTTGCCCGTGCCAGATGGCCCCATGATTCCAGTGATTTGACCACGACGAATAACGAGATCAAGTTTGCTATAGATGACTCGAGAACCCCAACTGTATGAGACATCATGTGCCTCAACCAAATATTGTTCAGAGTTGAGTTGCGCTGTGTCTACAGATGATGTGGTTGACACAGCTTGTTCAGAAAGAGTCGTCATGCAACAGAAACCAATGTGATAAGTACCATAATGCCCAATGTAGCACGAAATAAATGAAGCTTAGGTGTATTCTGCTCGTACAAAATGTATATCTTTGTACGAATTGTAAGCTAAGTGCTATGTATTGTTGATAATTTTTTCACAAAAAGCAAGACTGCAGCAGAGTAGCGACTCTCATTCCATGAAAATATAAATATCTTGTTGTTATATTTGGAGGAGTCATGCTTATATCGTGATTTATTTGAGCTGATAATCCATATACTGTGTATGTCTGAATTTAAGAGGGACTTTGATTTGATGAGCTCAATGACAGTTTTGGTTTGAGAGATAAACTTGAAAGTTGATCGAGCACTGTGCGTTGTGAGACGAGCTTTAGTGTCACAGGAAAGTCTTTGTGGGTGACGTTTGCGATAGGCTGTAACGCAGCGGGATCTTTTTCTTGGAGCACTTGGTAGCCAAAGTAGCTGGCATTGAGTGCGACGAGGAAGACAAATAAATAAGGCATGTTGAAACTCCTTTTTCTGTTTCTTGCTTTTACTATAATTGCGAACATAGCATAGTTTTGTTGATTAAAAAACAGACCTTATGGGTCAATATTCACTTAAGAATAAATAAAAAAGCCGAATGATTTCAACATTCGGCCTCCTTATGATGCATAGTAAGCAGTTAGTGATAACTACTTGGCATTAATGAATTAGAATTCACGTTTCTTGCGGAAATCACTGCGTGGTGCAGCATCGCCACCAAAACGACGTTCTTGGCGTTCAAAACGGTCATCACGGTTGCCAGATTGGAAGTCGCGACGTGGACGCGATGGTGCTGCATGTGCTGCGCCTTCGCGATTAAAGTTGCGCTCACCGATGATGCGGCTCTCTGGACGGCCTCCCACTTCTGAGTTGAAGCTGCGTTCATTTCCGCCAGCACGAGGGCTGCTGAATGTACGCGGTGCGCCACCATCACGATTGTTGTCGCGGCTAAAGCCACGATTTGAATCGCGATTGTTATCACGGCTAAAGCCACGACCAGAGTCACGGTTACCATCACGATTGTTGTCACGATAGCTATCACGATTAAACTCACCACGTGGTGCTGAGCTTGAGTCGCGTGATGGATATGGGCGATCTCCTGCTGGACGCTCAGAGCGATTGCCACGATTTTCATCATTAAAGCGTGGGCGACCACTATCAAAACGATTGCCATTGTCTCGTTCTGTGCGTGGTGAGCTGTCTCGGTTGCTGTCTCTGTTAAATTCACCGCGTGGTGCGCCGCCATCACGGTTGCCACGATAGCCGCCTGATTCTCTGTTGCTATCACGACCGCCAAAACCGCGACCACCGCCGTCACGACCATAACCACCGCCATTGCGACGACCACCATCACGGCGACCACGATCACTACCAGCTGGCGGTGGGCTTGGTTCTAGACCAGCGATTTCGCTGACGTTAATTTTGGCTTGTAAGTAGTCTTCTAACGCGCGGATTTTGCTGCGTTCACGGTGTGTTGCAAGGGTGATTGCTTGACCAGTACGACCAGCGCGACCAGTACGACCAATACGATGCACGTAGTCTTCATTTTTCATCGGTAAACCGAAGTTGATGACGTGGCTGATTGCTGGAACATCTAGACCGCGTGCTGCAACATCGGTTGCAACCAGAACGCGGACTTTGCCTTCACGCAAGCTGCGAATGCGGCGCATACGAACAGCTTGTGGCATTGCGCCGTGGAGTGCGATGACTTGATGACCAGCCATTGCGAGTTCTTCGGCAAGCATGTCGGTATCTTCTTGTGTGCTTGCAAAGACAACCGCTTGATCCATGGTTTCATCATTCAACCAATGAGATAGCAATTTTTTCTTGTGTTCGAAACCATCAGTCCAATGCAATGTTTGAGTCACATCCATATTGGTTGAGTGACCTGTTTCAATTGCAATACGGGTGGTGTCTTCTTTCATCATGCGTTTTGCAAGATAGATAATACGGTCTGCAAATGTTGCTGAGAACATTAATGTTTGTTTACGACCTGATGCTAAATCACTAATGGCTTCTAGGTCTTCTGAGAAACCTAAATCCAACATGCGATCTGCTTCATCAACAATCAGCGCATCCACTTCATTCAGTGCTAATTGGCGACGATTGACGAGATCAAGTAAACGACCTGGCGTTGCGATGACAACTTGTGCACCTTTAAGTTGTGCAATTTGTTTACCAAATGGCATACCGCCCATGATGGTTGCAATACGTACACCGCGTACATGGCGAACGAGTTTGATTGCGTCAGCACTCACTTGTTGTGCGAGTTCGCGCGTCGGGCAAAGCACCAAAATGTTTGGTGAAGGCATGTTTTTTAGACGTGCATTGAGTGGCTGTTGTTCTTGTGATGCGAGGGCATTTAAGGTTGGCAATAAAAATGCAAAGGTTTTACCGCTACCAGTTTGGCTGGATACCAATAAATCTTCACCTGCAAGTGCTGCAGGAATCGCTTTTGCCTGTACTTCGGTTGGTGTACTGAACTCAAGGTCAGTCAGGGCTTGTTGTAGGCTTGGTGCTAAAGGAAAATCAGAAAAAGTCATGCTCATGGGGTTTTGTCCGAGTAAGGACACTCCAATTAAAAGATCAAAATAGCGCATCGATACGAGCAGGATGAAAGACAAATCGTTCAGTTAAAAACTGAAGTGTCTTATTTATCGTTTTGAATGTGGGTTCATCAGTTGTGTTGACTTTTGTTCGCCATGGTTGCTTATGAGCATCACATACGAAACATATCAAATAGATGACCTATATTCTTTAAACGTAAGCTTTTAGTCTGATTAGCATTGCTAATGAGAAGCTTCCTGAAAAAGACGATGCAGGGCTTATATACAAAAACACACAAATGCTTTTGGACGTGGCCTGAAGATTGTCGATACGGTATCGACTTCTGGGCGTTTGATGCATTCTCATGAATGCGGACGCTTGATTTAGTTACTTAAATTGCTGTGTTAAAGCGATTTTTTTTTAAGTAAACAGGTGATGAAATAAGTTCAGGCATGAACGTGAAAAGTGCGTGCGCGCATTTTAGGGATATATTTCCTAATAAGCAAGAAAATATAGACGGAAGCCTCAAATATTTTAATACCAATTCAGCAGAGAGATACCTAGTCCAACTGATGTGGAGTCATGGTTGTAGTCAATTAAACTTTCGCCATAACCTGTGAAGATCTGGGCGAATCCGCGTAGGTTGTTGTGTATTGGAAATGACCAGTCAAATTGCGCTGCACCATGTGAGTTTGAGCCTGTTTTGAGACTGTGACGTAACATGAGCGAAAATTCGTGACCATTCCATTTATGTGTAATCTGGATGTCGCCGCGACCGATATAGTTGCTAATGTCTGGGTTGTCGTCATTCGATTTGTTTTCCGGAATACGATACCAAGGGCGTAGCATCACAACCCAATCTCCACGTTCTAATCCAATGTTGAGCATGGCGCGATTCCAACTGCGTGATAATGGGTTGGATCGACCATTAGATTGGTGATCTAGTGTAAAACCTAGAAGGCGACCATTTAGACCTAAAAAATTATAATGGGTTGGAAAAATTAAACTGGCTTCAGGTTCGTAATTGGTTTCTCTAAACGGACGAGAGTTTTCAGAGTTGAATATCTGCCAGTGTGATGTCTGGGTATATCCAAACCATAAATCCCCGTTGGTATTTAGGATATTTTCTAAGGTTTTGAATTTTAGACTGAGTTGAAATTTTGCTTCGTTATGATCAATGTTGAGCGGTGTGGTGACTTGATTGTCAGGATTTGGGCTGGTTGGGAGCTGGTTGGCGCTGCTGCTATAGAAGCTGGGTAATAAATAAACGGGACGATTTGCTCGTAATGTAAATGTCCCTAATTTTGAATCGGGCGAAAGCTCCCAGCGCTTATCTAGCAATGAGGTCGTTGGGTTGATTGGAGCGCTGTCTGCTGTTGTGTTTTCGGTTCCAAAAAGATTTGATGGTGTTGCAAGTTTTGAATGATTGTTTAGGTGATCTGTATTTGCTGTTAATGCTGGTGTTGTGTCTGTTGAGGTCTGACGACCAAAAGCTGTGTCGTAGCAGGCGAGTCGAACCGCATCTGCTTCAATCGCTGTGCAGGCTTGTGGTGTTGATGGATTTGGAGTGTTTTCTGGTTTTAGAGTATTTTCTTCAGAGCTGGTTTTTTGTTCGGTCGGGGCGCTTGCTGCATAGATTTGCTGAGAAAGCAATCCGTGGATAAATAATGTGGAACTGATTAGGACATAGTGGCATAAGGATGGAGTGATGAGTTTTGTTTTAATTTTTAATGTTTTCATGTGTGGTCTATTTCCATATAGTGTTCGGTAGCGATGGCGGGAAACGAATTACTTTTACACTACTGAAGGAGGCTATTCTAGATTTTTGCAAAAACTTAAATTGAGATCAAATGTCAATACATTCTAGTATTCCGTAATCCATGCAAATTTGTATTTATCAACTCCTGTAATTGGTCGATTTTCAGGATCTAAAAGATCAACATCAGATGTCGCTCGACCGTTTGCAAATGTACCAATAATTTGTACGCCATTTTTGAGTGTTTGAATGCCGTCTCCATTTGGTTTTCCGTGAGCCATGTAGCCTGTATAGCTGTCACCATTGCGCCATGTCATGGTTCCTCGTCCACTGGGTTCGTCATTGGTGAAATCCCCCGCAAAACGATCGCCATTGGCGAAGTTTAGAGTCCCCGTTCCTTCGAGCTTTCCATTTACAAATGAACCATCATAATATGCACCATTAGCTAGCTTCAGAATGCCTTTGCCGTTGAATGTGCTTTCTGAAAAGTCCCCTGTATAGCTGCTTCCATTTGCAGCAGTGAGCACACCTTTCCCGCTCAATTGACCATTAAAAAAATCCCCTTCAAAGCGTGTGCCATTGCTAAAAGTTGCAATCCCTTTTCCGTATGGTCGTGTGTCAATAAAGCTACCCTGATAGTGAGTCATCATGACTTTGTTAATCAGTGTATTGTTTAAGGTTTTATCGAGCAGGAGAGAAGGCGTTGTGGTCATAGTTCCTTGACCTGTCAGCTCTCCGTTGATGAAATCTCCTTCAAAGCGCATACCGTCGGTTGTGGTTAATGTGACTTGACCTGTTGGAAGGTTGTCAACAAAGTCTCCTTCATAGCGATCACCCGTTGGCGTAGTCATGAATCCTTTTCCGTTGCCTTGGCTTTCTACAAAATTGCCTTCGTAATAATAGCCCTCGGGTGTGGTAAAGCTACCTGATCCATTTAACTTACCATTGGCAAATAAGCCTTCTTGCTTTTCGCTCAAGGTATGATTCTGATCGAACCACATTAAAGTGCCTTTGCCATTGATATAGCCATTGAGGCACTCGCCATCCCAAATAATATTTTCACCAACGACAGGGTGAGGGTTGTAAGCCTTGCACCCATTTGGGTCGTTAATCCAAGACTCTGCGTGGCATTTTGCTGAAGAGTAGGCGAGGATGATGCTTAATGAGACTAAAGCGAAATTTTTCATCATTTTAGAGGGGTAGTGTTGATCGGATGCTTTGGTTGTAAACGTACCGTATTATTGGGTCTTTGTGCAAAGGTAATCGTAAAATTGTTGAAAATTGGATCGTGACAGCTTTTGTTTTTTAGAGTGGAAATGGCGTTTTTGTGGGGTGATAGATTGGTTGATTGTTGTTTTGCGAGATGAGGTGATGCACTTTTTTGAGAATGATGTGCACTAAAGTGATATATCATATTGTGATGTTTGCTTGATTTTGGTGCTTGAGATTTTTTCTTTGTCGGTTGAAAATAGCGGGATATGAAGAGCTTGCTTATGCTGATGCAAAAAAAGCGCTTGGGTTCATGTTTTGGTCGAGTCTTATATGGAAAAACACTCTGTATTTCAGGTATAGTTACACCCTATAAATTTTAATTAAACATCTTGGTGTTTTTGTTCCGTTGTTTTCTAGGATTTTTAATTAAAATTTTTAATCAATGCTTCGAAGAGGAAAGCTTATCTTTGCTCTTTGAAGCCTTGGCAAGCCAGGAGTAATCCCCGCATGAATGCCATCGTAGCCCATCATTGGTCGTTGATTGCTTTTGTTTTAGGTGTGGTTTTTTTGCTCGGTTTTATGCTGACAGTTCCATTGCTAATGGGTGGTCGTGCTGTAGGTCGTTCTAAAGAAGAACCGTTTGAGTCGGGACAGTTGGGTGTTGGCGGTGCTCGCCTGCGATTGTCTGCAAAATTCTATTTGGTGGCGATGTTCTTCGTCATTTTCGATGTTGAAGCCTTATTTCTCTATGCTTACTCCGTTTCCGTTCGCGAAAATGGCTGGACAGGCTTTGTCGAAGTTTTGGTGTTTATCGTCGTGCTTTTGGTTGGTCTGGTTTATATCTGGCGCATTGGTGCGCTGGATTGGGCACCTGAAAAACGTCTCGCTAAAGAAAAAGCGGTTCGTCAAAAACATGGTAGCGCTCAAGAGCCGCTTGATCTCGCTGAGATCACCCGTTTTGTGCCAATGGAAGAGCTTGAGCTCGATAACCGCGGCATGATTCCAGGTCAATCTATCGATGCAACTGCAAATGCTGAACAGCAAGCTAAGTTGCAAAAGGAAAGTGTATGAAATATAACCTCACTCGTGCTACTCCTGATGGTGAAACAGCACTGCAATATCCAGATACTTCAAAACAAATCGTAAACGATCCACTGCAAGATCAAGTCGATAAAAATATCTTTATGACTAAACTTGAAGATATGGCTCATTTGGCGGTGAACTGGGGTCGTAAAAATTCACTGTGGCCGTATAACTTCGGTTTGTCGTGCTGCTATGTTGAGATGGCGACAGCATTTACTTCGCCACATGATTTGGCGCGTTTTGGTGCTGAAGTTATCCGTGCATCACCACGCCAAGCTGACTTGATGGTCGTTGCTGGAACCTGTTTTGTAAAAATGGCACCAGTTGTTCAGCGTTTGTATGAGCAAATGCTTGAGCCAAAATGGGTGATTTCGATGGGTGCATGCGCCAACTCTGGTGGTATGTACGATATCTATTCTGTGGTTCAGGGTGTTGATAAATTTATTCCTGTTGATGTGTATATTCCAGGTTGCCCTCCACGTCCAGAAGCATTCTTGCAAGCATTGATGCTCCTTCAGGAGTCAATTGGCAAAGAGCGTCGTCCTCTGTCGAGTGTAGTTGGTGATCAAGGTTTATATCGTCCAATTATGCAACCTGAACGCGATCGTAAACAGGCTGAACGCATTGCTGTGACTAACTTGCGCTCTCAAGATGAGTCGAGTTGATTCTGTTTGTCGTGATCAAATGATGTGATTTCTGCTTGAGGCAAGACTTAATAAAAGTTCAATACACGTAAAGTTGAACTCTCTTGCCTTCAGGCTCAAAGAATTTAAGAATTTTGTGTTATTTGGGAAGTGTAAGCAATGGCTGAAGCTCAAGCGGTAGCACCTGAGACGCAAACTGCGAATCAATCTGCACCATTTATTGATCCTCGTCCAGCATTCGCTGTGGTTGAGGAGTTGCGCGCGAAGTTCGGTGATTCATTGTTGCTGCAAGCAACACGTGATGATATGCCGACCATCTGGGTTGAGCGTTCGCAGCTTTTAGAAGTATTAATGTTCCTTCGAACATTACCAAAACCTTATGTCATGTTGTATGACTTATCCGCAGTGGATGAGCGTTTACGTGTACATCGTGAAGGTTTACCACCATCAGATTTCACCGTGTTTTATCATCTGCTGTCGCTTGAACGTAATTGTGATATTCGTGTCAAAGTGGCATTGAAAGAAGGTGATGCAAATCTCCCAACCGCTATGAAAATTTGGCCAAACGCGAATTGGTATGAGCGTGAAGTTTGGGATATGTTTGGTGTGACTTTTACAGGTCATCCGCATCTACGCCGTATTTTGCTGCCGAATTATTGGGAAGGTCATCCGCTACGTAAAGAATACTCTGCACGTGCGACAGAGTTTGATCCATACCGCTTGAATGCTGAAAAGCACAAGTTGGAAGAAGAATCAGGCAGCTTTAACCCAGACGACTGGGGCATGAAGCGTGGTAACAAAAACGAAGATTTCATGTTCCTGAACTTGGGACCAAACCATCCATCTGCGCACGGTGCATTCCGTATCGTCTTGCAGTTGGATGGCGAAGAAATTCTCGATTGCGTGCCTGAAATCGGTTACCACCATCGTGGTGCTGAGAAGATGGCAGAGCGTCAATCTTGGCATTCATTTATTCCTTACACTGACCGTATCGATTATCTCGGCGGTGTGATGAATAACCTGCCGTATGTGATGGCAGTCGAGAAACTCGCTGGCATTACTGTGCCGGATCGCGTGAATACGATTCGTATCATGATGAGCGAATTTTTCCGTATTACCTCACATCTGCTGTTCTTAGGGACATATATTCAAGATTTAGGCGGGATGACGCCGATCTTCTTTATGTTTACCGACCGTCAAAAAGCTTACGATGTGATCGAAGCGATTACTGGTTTCCGTATGCATCCAGCATGGTTCCGTATCGGCGGTGTCGCGCATGATTTGCCAAATGGTTGGGAAAAACTCGTTGGTGATTTCGTTGATTGGTTGCCTAAACGTCTTGATGAGTATGTTAAAGCTGCAATTCAAAACTCAATGATCATGGGTCGTGCGAAAGGCGTGGCTCAGTATGATGCACGTCAAGCATTGGCATGGGGCGTAACAGGTCCAGGCCTGCGCGCAACGGGTGTTGATTTCGATTTGCGTAAAGCGCGTCCGTATTGTGGTTATGAAAACTTCGACTTCGAAGTGCCGCTCGCGTACAACGGTGATGCTTATGATCGCTGTTTAGTCCGTATCGAAGAAATGCGTCAATCTGTACGCATCATCAAACAGTGTCTGCAAAACATGCCATCTGGTCCATATAAAGCGGATCATCCATTGGCTGTGCCACCACCGAAAGATAAGACGCTACAAGACATTGAAACGCTCATTACTCACTTCTTGAGTGTGTCATGGGGTCCTGTGATGCCTGAAGGCGAAGCCAGCATGATGGTTGAAGCGACTAAAGGTATTAATAGCTACTATCTGACCAGTGATCGCAACACAATGAGCTATCGCACGCGTATTCGTACGCCAAGCTTTGCGCATTTGCAGCAAATGCCTTCAGTAATTAACGGCAGTATGGTGCCTGACTTGATTACTTATCTGGCGTCGATTGATTTCGTAATGGCTGACGTGGATCGCTAAGGACTAATTGGAATGATTATTTTTAAAGATAAAGCAGCGAAAGCTGAGCGAATCGTCAGCGATAAGCAGCCACATATTCATGTTGATGTTGAAGCTGTGTTGACTGAGCAAGAGATTCATTCAATTCATGAGTTTATGCATCATTATCCTGATCCACGTGCGGCATCTCTAGATTCATTGAAGCATGTGCAAAAACGCAATGGCTGGGTAAATGATGATCAGGTCAATGCAGTGGCTCAGGTGCTTGGAATTTCTGTGCCTGATGTCGAAGGCGTTGCAACATTCTATAACCGCATTTATCGCCAGCCTGTTGGTCGTCACGTGATTTTATTGTGTGATTCGATTGCGTGCTATTTGATGGGAAATGAATCCTTGGCTGACGTGTTCAAGCGTCAACTCGGTATTCAATACGGTCAAACGACATCAGATGGCCGTTTTACCTTGTTGCCAATTTGCTGTTTGGGTAATTGCGATAAAGCGCCTTCCCTAATGATCGATGAAGATACTTACGGTGTGGTGTCAGAGGCACAAGTTGCTGGTTTGTTGGAGCAATATGTATGACCGATCCAAAGAATGAACAAAAAGACGGCTTGCTCGATGGTAGCGCTGTCAGCGTAGCAGCAGGCGTAGCAGTTGCGAAAGCAGAAGCGAAAGCAGCGGAAGAAGCGGCGGCAAAAGCGGCAAAAATCGAAGCGGCAAAAGTCACTAAAACTGCACCAACCCCGATTCATGGTAATGGCACGGCTGAAACGCATCCATTGACATGGCGCTTAAGCAAATACGACGAAGTGCTCGACATTGATGTCTATGAGTCATTGGAAGGTTATGCGGGTTTGAAAAAAGCACTCGTAATGACTTCTGCTGATGTGCAAGGCGTTGTGAAAGATGCGGTATTGCGCGGTCGCGGCGGTGCAGGCTTTCCTGCAGGCATCAAATGGTCATTGATTCCAATGAACAAAGAAGGCGCGCCTGATGTTGGCCCGAAATATTTGGTTTGTAATGCTGATGAAATGGAGCCTGGCACGTTCAAAGATCGTCTGCTCATGGAAAAACTGCCGCATCAATTGATCGAAGGTATGATCTTGGTGTCGCATGCGATTGGCGCACAAACGGGTTATATATTCTTACGTGGTGAATACATCCTTGCGGCAAAGAATTTGAACGCAGCAATTGATCAAGCTAAAGCGAAAGGGTATCTCGGCGAGAATATTCTTGGTTCAGGTCATAATTTTGAACTGCATGTCCACACCGGTGCAGGGCGTTATATCTGCGGTGAAGAAACTGCACTGATTAACTCTCTCGAAGGTCGTCGTGCAAATCCACGTACGAAGCCACCTTTCCCGCAAATTTCGGGTGCATGGGGTAAACCAACCATCGTCAATAACGTTGAAACTTTATGTAATGTGCCGCCAATCATTGTGCGTGGCGCTGCATGGTTTAAGGGTTTGTCAGATGGTCGTAGTGGCGATGCAGGTACGAAGATTTACGGCGCGTCAGGTAAGGTTAAATTCCCTGGTCTTTGGGAGTTGCCAATCGGTACAACAGGTCGTGAAATTCTGGCATTGGCTGGTGGTATGCAAGACGGTTTAGAGCTGAAATGCTGGTTGCCGGGCGGTGCATCGACTGACTTCTTGATGCCTGAACACCTTGATTTAGCAATGGATTTTGACACGATTGGTAAAGCAGGTAGCCGTATGGGTACTGGCCTCATCATGGTTGTCGATCAAAAGCAAAATATTGTTTCAGCAGTGCGTAACTTAGAAGAATTCTTTGCACGTGAATCATGTGGCTGGTGTACACCATGCCGCGACGGTTTACCGTGGGCAGTAAAATTGCTTAAAGGCTTAGAGGCAGGCGAAGGTAAAGCAGAAGATATTGATGTCTTGCTGCAACTCACTCGTTTCTTAGGCCCTGGAAAAACATTCTGCGCGCATGCGCCTGGTGCGATGGAGCCGCTACAAAGTGCGCTCAAATTCTTCCGCGCCGAGTTCGAGGCAGGTGTTCGTGCAACACCAGTCACCGCGACCAATCATATTTCAGTTATTCAAGCATAAGGAATCGAGATGGCAGTCATTCATGTCGATGGTAAGCAATACGATGTTGATGGTGCGGATAATCTGCTCAAAGCGTGTTTATCGCTTGGTTTAGATATTCCGTACTTTTGTTGGCATCCTGCGTTAGGTTCAGTAGGTGCATGTCGTCAGTGCGCGGTGAAGCAATATAACAATGCTGATGATGCCGCAGCAGGTCGTGGTCGTCTGGTCATGTCATGTATGACGCCAAACACCGACAATATGTATATTTCGATCGATGATGCGGAAGCAGTTGCTTTCCGTGCCAGCGTGGTTGAATGGCTCATGACCAATCACCCACACGATTGTCCAGTTTGTGAAGAAGGTGGTCATTGCCATCTTCAAGATATGACTGTGATGACTGGTCATGATCGTCGTCGCTATCGTTTCACCAAACGTACTCATCAAAATCAATACCTTGGCCCATTCATTTCTCATGAAATGAACCGTTGTATTTCTTGCTACCGTTGTGTGCGTTATTACAATGATTACGCGGGTGGTAAAGACCTTGGCGTATTTGGTTCTGCGTCAAACGTTTATTTTGGTCGTGCGACTGAAGGCGTGTTAGAAAGCGAATTCTCGGGTAACTTGGTTGAAGTTTGCCCAACTGGCGTGTTCACCGACAAAACCCACAGCGCACGCTATAACCGTAAATGGGACATGCAATACGCACCAAGCGTTTGCCAACAATGTTCTAGCGGTTGTAACACTTCTCCGGGCGAGCGTTATGGCGAAATTCGTCGTATCGAAAATCGCTTCAACGGTTCAGTGAATCAATACTTCCTTTGTGACCGCGGTCGTTTTGGTTATGGCTATGTCAATCGTGCTGACCGTCCACGTCAGCCTTTACAGTTAGAAGCAGGCAAACAAGCTGCGATCACTGTAGATGCCGCTTTGGACAATGTGATTGCAACCTTGAAAGGTAAAAAAGTTGTCGGTATTGGTTCGCCACGTGCATCGGTTGAAACCAACTTTGCGCTGCGTGATTTAGTCGGGGCAACAAACTTCTCGTCAGGCGTATCTCGTGCCGATCAAGCGTTGCTTGAAAAAGCAGCAGAAATTCTGCAAACCGAAGGGATTTACAACCCGAATCTGCGTGACATTGAAGATGCCGATGCAGTGTTAATTTTGGGTGAAGACATTACTCAAACTGCGGCACGTGTTGCCTTGGCAGTTCGCCAAGCTGCGAAAACACGCAGCGAAGAAATGGCAGCGAAGCTCAAAACTCAAGAGTGGTTGGCAGAGCCTGTTGCCCGTATCGGTCAACGTGAACAAAGTCCAATCTATATTTTGTCTGTGACAGAAACTAAACTGGATGAGCTGGCAGAAGGTGGTTGCATCGCAACACCAAATGACATCGCACGTTTGGGCTTTGCCGTTGCTGCAAGCATTGCAGGGCAGCCGATTACGGGCATTGCAGATGAAGCGATTGAATTCGCACATAGCATTGCAGCATCTTTGAAGGCAGCGAAGAAACCTCTGATTGTTACTGGCACAACCTTGCAAGAGCCTGCGTTATTAGAGGCAGCGGCGCAAATTGTTCAGAACTTGGGCGACTTCTTTGCAACTCAAGCGGCTGATCAAGCAGGTCATGCGGGCATTAATATCGTTGTTCCAGAAGTGAACTCGATGGGCTTGGCACTACTTGCACAGCATGGCGGTGCGTTGCCATTAGAAGATTTGGTTGATGCTGAATTTGACGTATTGGTCATTGCTGAAAATGATCTGACACGCCGTTTGCCGAAAGCTCAGCTTCAAACGATTTTGGCTAAAGCGCAGCAAGTTATTGTGCTTGATCATCAAGCGACAGATACTGCAACTCATGCGAATATTGTATTACCAGCAGCAAGTTTTGCTGAAGGTGATGGAACAGTGGTGTCAGCGGAAGGTCGTGCACAGCGTTATTTCCAAGTGTTTGATGCAACCTATTACGATGCTGCGATCACGATTAAAGATAGCTGGCGCTGGTTGCATGCGATCAAATCGGGTTTAAGCAATACTGCGATTGAATGGACTGTATTGGATGATGTGATCGAAGCGATTGCGCGTTCAATTCCACAGTTGGAATCGATTGTTGATGCTGCACCGAATGCAGGCTATCGCGTACATGGTCTGAAAGTGGCGCGTGAACCACGTCGTTATTCAGGCCGTACTTCAATGCAAGCAAAATTGAATGTGCATGAAGTACGTCAACCGCAAGATAAAGATTCTGCACTAACCTTCTCGATGGAAGGCTATGTCGGTCCACAAGAAAACAGCTCATTGATTCCATTTGCATGGGCACCAGGTTGGAACTCACCACAATCTTGGAATAAATTCCAAGACGAAGTCGGTGGTCACTTGAAGGCTGGTGATCCAGGTGTGCGTTTGTTTGATCAATTGCGTAAAACTGCAAAACGCAGTTATGTTGCGCCTGATGCAGAGACAGGCACAGGTTATCAGTTGCTTCCAGTCGCAAGCCTTTATGCATCAGACGAAACCGCAGCGCGTGCGCCAGTCATGCAAGAGCGTATGGGTGATGCGTATTTGACCTTAAGTGTGGAAACTGCTGAACAGTTGCAACTACAAGATGGTCAAAATGTTGTGCTTAAAGTCGGATCTGATGAAGTTAACATGCCGATTACCGTCAGTGAAAACCTGCCAGTCGGTGTGATTGGCTATCCACTCGGTCAATTGATTGCGCTTGATTTATCACAAGCGATTGTGATTCAAGCTGCTCCAGTAGCTCAAACCGCAGTAGTAGGGGGTTAAGATGAGAGTTGATCCAACGCTACCTTCTATTTTTGCAAATTCAATGACGCAATCACAATGGGATATCGCCTTTGCGGTTGGGCAAGCAATTGTCATTCTACTGCTCGTTGTCATTGTTGGCGGTTTTTTAAGTTTTGTTGAGCGTCGTGTTTTGGGGCTGTGGCAAGATCGTTATGGTCCAAATCGCGTGGGTCCTTTTGGTTTGTTCCAGATTTTGGCTGACGGTCTTAAAATGTTCTTTAAAGAAGACTGGACTCCACCATTTGTTGATAAATTGACTTTCTTCCTCGCGCCTGCGATCGGTATGGGCGCGTTGATGTTGTCGATTTTGATCATTCCATTTAGCCCAAGTTTAGGTGTGGCTGATCTGAATATCGGGATTCTGTTTTTCTTCGGTATGGCGGGTTTAGGCGTGTACGCGGTTATGTTCGCTGGCTGGTCATCCAATAACAAATTTGCTTTGCTCGGTGGTATTCGTGCTGCTGCACAAACTGTCAGTTATGAAGTGTTTATGGGTTTATCACTCATGGGCGTTGTAGCGATGGTTGGCAGCTTTAACCTACGCGATATCGTTGAGTATCAACAAAACAATTGGTGGTTAGTTTTTTCGCAGCCCCTTGGTTTCTTGACCTTTATCATCGCGGGCGTTGCGGTAACTCACCGTAGTCCGTTTGACGCGCCTGAAGCTGAACAAGATATCGGTGCGGGTTATCACACTGAATACTCAGGGATGAAGTGGGGGATGTTCTTCGTTGGTGAATACATCGGCGTGATTTTGGTTTCCTCATTGATTACCGCATTGTTCTTCGGTGGTTGGTTAGCGCCATTTAATCTCAATATTCCATTCATTCCACCGCTATTTTGGTTTGTTGGCAAAGTTTTGTTCTTTGTCATGATGTTTATCTTGGTTCGTGCTGCATTACCACGACCACGTTTTGACCAAATTATGAGCTTCGGTTGGAAAGTCTGTTTACCGATTACATTATTAAACCTCTTAGGTACAGTGGCTTACGTGTTATGCACGAACCCACTGCATCCTTAAACGCATTGCTCAGGAATGAATAAGATGGCTAATTCTCGTGCAAATCTCCTTTCGGGCGTGTGGTCGCAAATCCGCAGTCTGTTCATGGTGTTCAGCCATGCATGGCGTAAACGCGATACCTTAATGTATCCCGAAGTTCCAGTGAATCCTCCTCCGCGTTATCGTGGTCGAATTGTTTTAACGCGCGACCCTGATGGTGAAGAACGTTGCGTCGCATGTAATTTATGTGCGGTTGCGTGCCCAGTGGGTTGTATTTCATTGCAAAAAGCTGAAAAGGACGATGGACGCTGGTATCCAGAATTTTTCCGAATCAACTTCAGCCGTTGTATTTTCTGCGGTATGTGCGAAGAAGCATGCCCAACGACTGCAATTCAGCTGACGCCTGATTTTGAAATGGCAGAGTTTGATCGTCAGAATCTTGTGTATGAAAAAGAACATTTGCTGATTTCAGGTCCAGGTAAATATCACGATTACAACTTCTATCGTGTTTCAGGTATGGCACTGAAGGATAAGCCTAAAGGTGCTGCGCAAAACGAAGCAGCTCCTGTAGATGTACGAGGTTTGATGCCATGATGACAACGATAATGAATGCTTGGCCGTTTTATGTAATTGCTTTAATTACGATCTTTACTACGATTCGTACTGTGACCAATACCAATCCAGTTCATGCATTGTTGAATTTGATTATTTCTTTATTGTCGATTGCTGGATTGTTCTTTTGTCTAGGCGCTCCGTTTGCAGCGGCGCTAGAAGTGATTGTGTATGCAGGCGCGATTTTGGTGTTGTTCGTGTTTGTGGTGATGATGCTCAATCTTGGACAAGCGACTGTTGCACAAGAAAAACGTTGGTTCAGTGCTGAAACATGGGCATGGCCTTCAGGTTTAGCTTTTTTACTTGCTTTGGCAATCATCTGGTTGCTCGGTAGCGGTGAGTATTCACCACAAGCTGCTGTTGCTGGTGTTCAGGTTGTAGACGCAAAAGTTGTCGGAATTGCATTGTTTGGTCCTTATTTGTTGCTCGTAGAATTAGCTTCTTTATTGCTGCTGGCTGCTCTGGTTGCTGCGTACCATTTAGGGCGTAATACCGATGGCTTCAATGATCCAATCGCGATTCGTAATGTTGCCGCAGAAACTGCTGAAAAAATTAAGTTGAGTCAAGCAGCGCACGAAGCTGAAAAACAGGCACAACAGCAATCGCAAAAAGGAGTATCGAAATGATTATCCCTGTACAGCATGGTTTAATCCTTGCTGCGATCTTATTTGCGCTTGGTTTTTATGGTGTGATGGCGCGTCGCAATCTGATGTTCATTTTGATGAGTTTGGAAGTCATGATGAATGCTGCTGCGTTGGCCTTTATTGTTGCAGGGTCGCGCTGGGTTCAACCTGATGGACAAGTCATGTTTATTTTGATTCTGACTTTAGCCGCGGCCGAGGCGAGTATTGGACTCGCGATTTTGTTGCAGTTTTATCGTCGATTCCAGCACTTGGATATCGATGCAGCCAGTGAGATGCACGGATGAGCCAGTCAATGATTTCTCTTTTGCCTTTGACCTTTATTCTGCCTCTGGTTGGTTTTTTAATCCTTGCCACTTTGCGTGATCGTTTGTCAGAAAATATGGCAGCGTTGATCGGCGTAGGAAATATGGCTGTATCGGCATTAATCGCCTTATTAGCTGGTCAAGAGTTTTTGCAACAACAAGCTGCTGCTGGTCATGCGGTTGCTGTGCAGCAAATATTATGGACTTGGATGCAAGTGGGTAGTTTTGCACCTGCATTTGGATTACATCTAGATGGTCTGTCTCTCACGATGACAGGCATCATTACGGGTATCGGTTTTCTGATTCACTTATTTGCGTCATGGTATATGCGTGGTGATGCAACTTATGCACGATTCTTTTCGTACATGAATTTGTTCGTTGCTAGCATGTTACTGCTTGTACTGGGTGATAACCTTGTTCTGCTGTATTTAGGTTGGGAAGGTGTGGGTATTTGCTCATACTTGCTAATCGGTTATTACTACAGTGATTTGGCGAATGGTCGTGCTGCGATCAAAGCATTTACTGTGACTCGTGTGGGTGATGTGTTCTTGGCACTCGGCATGTTCATGATCTTTAAAGAATTGGGTACATTGAACATTCAAGAGATTTTGCATCGTGCACCTGAATTGCTTGCGAGTGGCAATATTCAACTGATTGCATTGCTGATTTTAGGCGGTGCAATGGGTAAATCTGCACAGATTCCGCTGCATACTTGGTTAGCTGACGCGATGGCGGGTCCAACTCCAGTTTCTGCGTTGATTCACGCGGCAACGATGGTTACTGCGGGTGTGTACCTGATTGCACGTTTGCATCCAATCTTCTTAGACGCACCAAATATTCTTGATTTTGTTGGTTATGTTGGTGCTGCAGGCGTTTTAATTTCAGGTTTTTCTGCACTTGCACAAACAGACATCAAGCGTATTCTGGCTTATTCAACCATGGGTCAAATTGGCTACATGTTTTTAGCGTTGGGCGTGGGTGCATGGCAGGCGTCGATTTTCCACCTGATGGCACATGCGTTCTTTAAAGCGTTATTGTTCTTGTCATCGGGCGCTGTCATTCTGGCGTGTCATCACGAACAAAACATTTTCAAAATGGGCGGGCTGTGGAAAAAGATTCCATTCGTCTATGCCTGTTTCTTAGTGGGCGGTGGCGCATTGGTAGCATTGCCATTTGTTACTGTCGGTTTCTATTCTAAAGATCCAATTCTGTGGCAAGCATGGGCTTCTGGGAATCACGGTGTGTTCTGGGCAGGTTTGTTTGGTGCATTCTTGACTTCGGTATACACATTCCGTTTGATTCTGATTGTGTTCCATGGTCAAGAAAATGGTCATTCAGAACCGATTAAAGGCGTCACTTACTGGTTGCCATTATCAATCCTGTTGGTGTTATCTACATTCGTGGGTTCAATGATTCACCCTCCATTAGCGGGTGTATTGCCTGACTTTAAAGCTCTGGCAGCATTTGAAAACGATGAACACTTTATTGAAATCCTTTCAATCGCGACGGCATTAGGTGGTCTATTGGTTGGTTTCTTCTTGTTTTCAGGCAAGCGTACATTGGTCAATAAGTTCAATCAAACACGTATAGGTGCTGGCTTGGGTTATTGCATGTATAACGCTTTTGGATTTGATGCGTTGTTTGACCGTCTTTTTACGCGTCCGTTCTTTGCGATTGCACGTTTAGTCAAGTCGGATCCAGTCGATAAGTTTTGGAGCATTGTGCCTGCGATTGTACGTGGTGGTAATGCATGGAGTACGCAAGGTCAAAAAGGTCAGCTACGTGGATATCTCGCAAGTACTGCTTTTGGCGCTGTGATTTTACTTTTTGCATTGTTGGCAATTCAGGTGATGGGGAAATAAGATGTTAGAATTTCAAAATAACCTGATTTTGCCGTTATTGATATTGATTCCATTCATTGCAGGTTTCCTGTGCTGGATTGGTGAAAAGATTTCGATTCGTGCACCACGCTGGATTGCACTATTTGGAATGTTATTGACATTGTTTTTAACCATCCAACTATGGATGAATGGAAACTATGGTGCGTCTGCACAGACTTTGGCTCCTATTGGCGCGCCGCCAGTTTGGCAAGCACAATTTTTTATGCCGTGGATTCCTCAACTGGGTATTAGCATTCATTTAGCGTTAGATGGTCTGTCACTCATGATGGTGGCATTGACTGCGCTTTTGGGTGTACTTGCTGTTGGTTGTTCTTGGGGTGAGATTCAGAAACATGTTGGATTCTTCCATCTCAATCTCTTGTGGAGTTTGGGCGGCGTCATCGGAGTATTCCTTGCGATTGATATGTTCCTGTTCTTCTTCTTCTGGGAGATGATGCTGGTTCCGATCTACTTCCTGATTGCACTATGGGGACATGCTGGATCGAATGGTCGCAGTCGTGTTTATGCAGCAACGAAGTTCTTTATTTATACCCAAGCATCTGGTCTGATCATGTTGGTCGGTATTCTAGCCTTGGTGCTGATTCGTTACCAACAGACACATCATGTGAGCTTCGATTATATGGTGTTGCTCGGTACACAGTTCCCACCAGGTTTTGAATATGGTGTGATGCTGACTTTCTTTATCGCATTTGCGGTGAAGTTACCGATCGTTCCATTACACGGCTGGTTGCCTGATGCGCATGCGCAAGCGCCAACAGCAGGTTCGGTTGACTTGGCGGGTATTTTGATTAAGACCGCAGCTTATGGTTTATTACGTTTCGTATTGCCATTATTCCCACATGCTTCAGCAGAATTTGCTCCGATTGCGATTACCTTAGGTTTGATCGGTGTGTTTTATGGCGCATGGGTTGCGTTTATCCAAACCGACATCAAACGTTTGGTTGCCTATACCAGTGTGTCGCACATGGGTTTTATTCTGTTAGCGCTTTATGCGGGTAACTTGATGACGATGCAGGGTGTCATGGTGCAGATGTTGGCACATGGTTTGTCTTCTGCAGCACTATTTATTATGTGTGGTCAGATCTATGAACGCTTACATACACGTGATATGCGTTTAATGGGTGGAATTTGGGGTAGAGCAAGGTACTTACCCGTATTTATGATGTTCTTTAGTGCCGCTTTGTTGGGTATTCCTGGTTCGGGTAACTTTATTGGTGAGTTCTTGATTCTACTGGGTGCGTTCGCGCAGTTCCCTTGGTCTGTGGTACTAGCAACAGCGAGTTTGGTACTTGCAGGTTTGTATGCACTTTATCTGATTCACCAAACCTTGTTTGGTCGTGCACATGGCGATGAGCATGGTGCTGATCATCATGATGCACACGCAGATGCGCATACATCATCAGCAAAATCGACTTTTGCGATTGCAGATCTGAATGCACGTGAGTTGTCTTTGTTGATTACGATGGCAGCAGGTCTGATTTGGTTAGGTTTCTACCCACAAACTGTTCTGGATACTTCGGTTCAAACGATGCAATGGATTAGTAATGCGTACCATACGCCACTATTTCCTGCACTTCCTACATTAACAACAGGCGCGGGAGTTCACTAAGCCATGATGAATGAACTCAATTTGGTTAGTTTTCTACCGCTAACACCTGTATTAATTGCGAGCATGACCTCGGTTGTGGTGATGTTACTCATTTCGATGAAACGTCATCATAATCTGAGTGCGACTGTGACCGTGCTAGGATTAAATGCCGCTTTAGGTTGGATTGTCTGGTATTTTCTCAACGGCTCGCCTTCATCGGTCATGGGACTGTTTATGGTGGATGGGTTCTCGCTGTTTTATATGGCATTAATCCTGATTGCAGGTCTGGCATGTTGTACGTTGTCGCACGCTTATATCCATGATTATCGTGATAATAAAGAAGAGTTATATATTCTACTTTTAATCTCGATTGCTGGTGGGATGCTGCTGGTTGCGGCTCAGAATATGACATCATTTTTCATTGGGTTGGAGCTGTTATCTGTTCCGACTTATGGATTGCTCGCATATACCCATGAGCGCAACAAATCGTTAGAGGCAGGCATCAAATATATGGTGCTGTCAGCAACTGCATCGGCATCGATATTGATGGGTATGGCATTCCTATACGCATTCAGTGGTACTTTAGATTTCCATCGCCTCGGTCAAGTGTTGGTGACAACTTTGCATGAACCACTTGCCGTAACAGGTGTTGGCTTGATTCTGGTTGGTTTGGCG
>JASLGO010000115.1 GCA_030150135.1 Aquirhabdus sp. | reverse complement strand
AATTGAACCCGCAGAGCCAGCATTCTGGGCTGAAGTTCATGCGAATTGCTCAGGTGATGATTGGACGCGATGGAAAGTTCCCGCCATTCTTGAAGAACTGAAAAACAAAGCCAAAGCACAAGGTTTATGGAATCTCTGGCTTCCTGATGAGACACTCGGTGCGGGTCTAAACATTCAGGAATATGCTCACATTGCCGAGCAAACAGGTCGCAGCTTACTTGCTCCAACCGTCTTTAACTGTAATGCCCCAGATACAGGCAATATGGAAGTCTTATGGCGTTATGGCAGCGAAGAACAAAAGCAACGCTGGTTAATGCCGCTATTGGCGGGTGAAATCCGCTCTGTGTTCTGTATGACCGAGCCGGATGTCGCCTCCTCTGATGCAACCAATATGCAAGCTACAGCTATCATTGAAAATGATGAAATCATACTGAATGGCCGCAAATGGTGGTCTAGCGGGATTGGTGATCCTCATTGCAAAGTAGCCATCTTCATGGCGCACACACCTAACCCAAGTAGTGGACGACACAATCAGCACTCGATGGTACTCGTACCACTCGATACGCCCGGCATCAAAATCGAACGCATGTTGCCTGTTTTTGGCGATTACGATGCGCCACATGGGCATGGTGAAGTCAGCTTTACGAATGTTCGCGTGCCTATTAGCAGCTTCATTTCAGGGCCTGGTGAAGGCTTTTCGATTGCGCAAGGTCGTCTTGGACCTGGTCGTATCCATCACTGTATGCGCTGTATCGGCGCTGCTGAAAAATCATTAGAACTGATGATTGATCGTGGTATGCAGCGAACTGCTTTCGGTAAGCCACTCATCAATCTGGGCGGTAATCGTGAACGTGTTGCAGAAGCACGTATTGCGATTGATCAGGCTCGTTTATTAACCCTTTATGCCGCATGGAAGATGGATACGATGGGTACTTTCGGTGCGATGACTGAAATCTCAGCGATCAAAGTTGTCGCGCCTAATGTTTTACAGCAAGTGGTCGATATGGCGATCCAGATTCATGGTGGCGCTGGCATGTCACAAGATACGCCTTTGACTTCATTCTTTGCCCAAGCACGTAGTCTGCGACTGGCGGATGGCCCTGATGAAGTTCATAAAGGCGTGATTGCACGTATTGAGCTTGCTAAACGCGGCTTTGCTAAATAATCGTTAAAACACTGAGTAAATCTCAAAAGGAACTTTCCGTCATGACAAAAAGAGTATTCATCACAGGCGGTGCAAGTGGATTAGGTCGCGCACTCGCCTTGCATTATGCACGTGCAGGTTGGAATGTCTGCATCGCAGATCTGAATGATGTACGCGGAGAAGAAACTCGTAAGGAACTTGAAGCCTTATCCTCTTCAGGATTAGAAATGCTCTATCGTCACGCTGATGTGACGTGTGAAGAAGACCTGCAAGCGATTGCGGATGAGTTGAGTCAGCGTTGGGATGGTCTAGATGTACTGATCAATAATGCAGGCGTTGCTCAAGCGGGTGCCATTGAAGACGTGACCATCAGTGATTGGGAATGGATTATCAATATCAATCTGCTCGGTGTAGTACGCGGCTGTAAGGTCTTTACGCCAATTTTCAAGCGTCAGGGCTCTGGTCATATCGTCAATATTGCTTCTATGGCGGGCTTATTAGATGTTCCTCGTATGGCGTCTTATAACGTGACTAAAGCTGCCGTTGTCGCATTATCAGGAACACTTGGGCAAGAGCTAATGGAGGATGGCGTTCATGTCAGCGTCGTCTGCCCGTCTTTCTTCCAAACCAACCTCGAAGAAACCATGCGTACGACTGATCCAAGAATGAAGAAAATGATGGGAAAACTACTCAGCAGTGGCAAATTGACCGCAGAAGAAGTGGCTGAAAAAATCTTCAATGGTGTTGAAAAACAACAGGCGTACATCCTGCCACATGCATCGGGTGAGCACTTATGGTTGGCAAAGCGTTATTTACCACAGCGGATATACAGTAAGTTGTTTCAACGCAGTGTAAGTCGAATGAAGCCGAGATAAGTGCAAGAGCAGCGGACTCTTAATCCGTAGGCTTGAAAACAATACATGCTTAAAAATGACTGACAGGAAAAAACAATGGCACTCATTGATCAAGGTGGTGCAATCCGCCACGGCGAAGAACTAGACATTCAGAAGGTCGATGCTTGGCTGCGTCCTTTTTTACCCGATCTTGCCGATGGATTACCCGAAGTCACTCAATATTCTGGTGGCGCATCCAATTGGACATATCGCCTGAAATATGCCAATCATGATCTGATCTTGCGCAGACCACCTGCAGGAACTAAAGCAAAAGGCGCTCATGATATGAGCCGTGAATATTTGGTGCAAAAACAGCTAAAAGCCGTCTACCCTGTCGTTGCTGACATGATTGCGTTATGTACTGATCATACGGTGATTGGCTGTGATTTTTATATTATGCGGCGTATTGAAGGGATTATTCCAAGGGCAAATTTACCCAAAGAGCTCATTTTAAGTGAAGCTCAAGTCCGTGAACTCTGTACCAATACACTCGACCAACTGATAGCCTTACATCAGATCGATTATCGCGCGGCAGGATTAGAGTCTCTGGGCAAAGGTGATGGATACTGTAAACGCCAAATCGACGGTTGGAGTGATCGTTACAATAAGGTTCATACTTGGAATGTGCCTTCATACAAAAGCATTCAAAAATGGTTAAAAGAGAATACACCTGCCGACTCTGCGACCTGTGTGATTCACAACGATTGGCGTTTTGATAATGTCGTGCTTGATCCAGAACATCCAACTCAAGTGATCGGTGTGCTGGATTGGGAAATGGCAACACTCGGTGATCCACTCATGGAATTGGGTAATGTGCTCTCCTATTGGACACAAGCGACTGATAAAGGTGTTTTACGCAAGACTCGCCGCCAGCCAACTCACCTTGCAGGCATGCTGACCCGTGACGAAGTGGTTGAATATTACAAAGCTAAAACAGGCGTGAAAATTCAACATTGGGCATTCTACGAAGTAGCAGGCTTGTTCCGAGTCGCCGCAATCGTGCAACAGATTTATTATCGTTACTATCATAAGCAAACCGACAATCCAGCCTTTAAATATTTTTGGCTGATTAATTGGGCGATTTGGCGGCGTTGTCGCCAGACTATTCACGCAGATGGTCGCGCAGATCGCCACACAAATTGAGGTTAATTCATGGCAACACTGACACTGATTCGTCACGGGCAAGCTTCGTTTGGCAAAAAAAACTACGACCAACTCTCTGACACAGGTTTCGCACAAGCTCGCCAGCTTGGTGCAGTTCTGCGCGCACGCGAAGAACCGATTGATCAAATCTTTATTGGCAGCATGCTACGTCATCGCCAAACCGCTGAAACCTGTCTTGAAGCAATGGGCTTAGACTTACCGCTCCAAGTGATGCCTGATTTCAATGAATTTGATCACGAACATATCCTTGAACGATATGAACCACGCATCCGTGATCGTGCTTGGATTGCCAGTGAAATGGTCAAACATAAACATCCTGAAGAAGTCTTAATAAACCTGTTTAAAGCTGCGATTTCACGTTGGGCGGCAGGTCAGCACAATGATGAATATCATGAATCTTGGCCACAATTCCAACTTCGTGTTCAAACAGGTTTGGATACCGCCATTAATCAGTTAGCGCATAAGCAGCAAGCACTGGTATTTACATCGGGCGGATGTATTTCGGTGGTTGCAAAAGCCTTGCTTGATCTGAGTGACCATACAACATTTCGTACGAACTGGACGCTTGCAAATTGCGGATTAACCCGTATCGCACAGACCTCAAGTAACCGTCACTTGATGAGTCTGAACGAACACGGGCATTTTAGTGGGCGTCATCATGAACTGCTGACCTATCGCTAAACTCATATAAACCAGCATAAGCCCAGCACATTATTAGTATTAAATCCTTATGGAGTATAAATCATGCGTAAAAATATCCTTATCACAGGTGCAAGCTCAGGAATTGGTGCAGGCATGGCGCGTGAATTTGCTGCGCGCGGACATAATCTAGCCCTTTGCGCTCGTCGTATTGAACGGTTAGAAGAACTCAAAAAAGAACTCACTGACAAATACAATGTCCAAGTCTCTATACGCATACTCGACGTCAACAACTATCCACAAGTGTTTGAAGTCTTCGAAGACTTTGCCAAAGAGTTTGGTCAACTTGACCGAATCATTGTCAATGCAGGTGTGGGTAATGGACGACGCATCGGCAAAGGTCATTTTGAAATTAATCGTCAGACTGCTGAAACCAACTTCATCGCGGGATTGGCACAATGCGAAGCAGTCGTTGCTATTTTCCGTCGCCAAAATGCTGGACACCTCGTCACCATTTCATCGATGAGTGCAATTCGTGGTCTTCCTCGCCATCTCACGACTTATGCCGCCAGTAAAGCTGCTCTCGCTGCACTGACCGAAGGCATTCGTGCAGAACTGATGGATACACCAATCAAAGTCAGCACCATTCTCCCTGGTTATATCCGTACCGAACTCAATGAAGGTGCCGCGAAGTTGCCTTTTGAAGTCAGTGAAAAAGTTGGCAGTCAAGCATTAGTCCGCGCGATTGAACGCGAACCGAATACCGCTTGTGTTCCAAGTTGGCCGTGGGCACCGTTAGGCGCACTGATGAAAATTTTACCTTTGCGCTGGGTCTCTAAGCTGGGTTGATTAAAAATTTGGGAATTTTGGAATAGATTAGGGACAATTAAAATGACAACACGCCTGCCATTCTCAATCGTTGATCCACATATTCATCAATGGGATCCATACCATACCCCGCATAAAGCTGCGTTGGCAGTGAAGCTTCTTGGGCGTTTCCCGCGTGTACTCGATCGTGTCGCGCGGCTTGGAGCACCTCAAGCAACGGTTGATACGATTGGGCTCACAGACTACACCTTAGCGCCTTATCTACCTCAGAATTATGCCCAAGATTGTGCACCTTTTGATGTGGAGGCAGTGGTTCATGTCGAAGCAGATTGGCATCATCAGCGTGGACTTGGTGTTGTAGAAGAAACACAGTGGGTCTCACAATTACCTTTTGCACAGCACAATCTAAAACTTGGTGCCATTGTAGGAAAAGCTGATCCACTCAATCCTGCATTTGAAAGAGTCCTACGTGCACATATCACCGCCTCGCCATTGTTTCGAGGGATACGCTGCATGGCAGCACATCACCCAGATTCAGGAATCCATGCTTGGAATGCTTATTCTGACGCTTATACCAATCCTATTTTTCTGAAAAGATTTGAGTTATTAGCCAAATACAACCTGAGTTTCGATGCATGGGCATACTCAACCCAACTTGCTGATGTCATTTCTTTAGCAAAGCAATTTCCTGAAACCGCCATCGTTATCGACCACTTGGCAACGCCTGTCGGTGTTTTTGGCCCTGTCGGACGTGGTACAGGCATAACAGAAGCACAGCGCGCAGGGATTTTTAGTCAATGGAAGGATGATATTGCAACGCTTGCGCAACAAAAGCATGTCCATGCCAAAGTCTCTGGGCTACTCATGCCTGTACTTGGACATTCATTTCACAAACGGCGTGAGTTAGCAGATGTAGAAACCATTATTGATCTACTTTCTCCCTTTATTGAACATGCTGTCGATGTTTTTGGCTATGAACGATTGATGTTTGCGTCAAACTTCCCAATGGATAAAGTCACAGCAACACTGCCTGATATTATCGAAGCAAAGATTAGAATGATTGCACCTTATGGCGATGCGGCATTGGAATCGATATTTCGAGAAAATGCCTTAAGGTTTTATAGAATCAATTAATGTAAATTTATAATGTGATAACAACCATTCTTGGATGTTGAATCAAACCTCACCACATCCTCAATCCCAGTATCAACAGGTCATAGTACCTTTCATTAAAGTTGTCCGTATTTAACCGATCATTGTCTGAGGATAACCTGCACATCCTCACTGTCCTGCATACACTGCCAGCCAAGCAGTAATCTAAACGTACTGCTCACCTATGGCAGGACTTATTTTCACGGAATGAATCAACATTCAATTCTAATCTTACTTTGATCATCCAAAACAACTTGTGTTGGACATCAAAAGCACCTTGCCTATTTACGCGATGATTTTTACGCGATGATTTTTATGCAGTAATTTAAACCAAAACCAACCAACACACCTATATTTGATGAGATTATCATGACGGTCAGTATTACAAACTACATCGAAAACATCCCAAAAAACACGACAGTTCAAGACATCCAAACCGATATCACTGTCCGCGAATCCTTAGACTTCAGACTGGATAGCACGATCCCTAAATATTGGTTTGACAATGATCCCGTCAAAACCAGAATGTTAGAAGCCGTGTGCGCGACATTTCCTGAAGGAGAAAAATACTTCATTCAAAGTGTTCGTAATTTCCGTGAAAAAATCCAAAGTCCTCGATTGAAGGAAGAAGTGCGTCAATTTATACGCCAAGAAAGTCAACATGGCATTGTCCATACTCAGTTTAATGATCTATTACGTCAACAAGGTTTACCGATCAACAAACTCGAAGAAACATTGAAAAATAAACTCTCTTTCAATCAAAGCAAACTCTCACCCGAAATGAACCTAGCGATCACCGCGGCTTGTGAACATCTCACAGCAATTTTTGTGGAGTGTTTCTTTAGAAATCACGAGACCATGGCTGGTGTTAAAGATGTGCGGGTATTGGCGATGCTTGCTTGGCATTCCATCGAAGAAATGGAACATAAATCAGTCGCATACGATGTGATGGAATATGTCGCACGCGTGTCATATTTCAAACGGATTGGCGCAATGCTTTTCTTAACCGCAGACATGACTCGTGAACTGATTGTGAATACCAATTCTTTCTTAAAAGCTGATGGTTTTAGCTTTCCAAAACGCATGCGGCTACTTGCTCGCGGCTTGCATTGGGGATTCAACCGCAAAGGTATCCTCGCTCCTATGGCAAAAACATGGTTGGAGTATTTTCAACCTGATTTTCATCCTTGTCATGCACCCCATATTGCACAGTATTCCACTTGGCTTGATGTCTTTGCCCTCACCTATGACCCAATTCAGGCTGGAGAAGCTTTTCACCGAGCGGCAAAAAAATAACGCCTTTTTAAATTCATGTGGAATACTTTATGACCTTGTTAAAACAAAAAATGCAGGGGGCGGAGCTTGCGGTTTGGCTCGCCTCCACAGTGATTGTTCAGAACTTCACAGCGAGCTTTCGTATCACGGGAGAATTCACGACCGATGAACTCGTGAATGCCATCGAACGCTTAAAAGGTAAATATCCAACCCTCTCCATGCATGTCGTACACAATCAAGATGGTACGACTGAATTTGTTTCAAACCCAGACCTTATCATTCCACTTCGAATTGTCGAACGCGAAACTGCAAGCACATGGAACGAAGTACAAACGACCGAAATGGGCGTTCCTTTTAATATGCTGACTCAGCCGCCGATTCGTATTGTTTGGATTCGTGGTCAAGGCGTTTCTGAACTACTCCTTGTTTGTCATCATGCTTTTGCTGATGGTTTAGCTGGCTTCTTAGTGCTTCGGGATATTTTAACGTTATTAGGAAATCCTGATTTAAAGTTTGAAAGCCTGCCATTATTTCCACCACTCAATGCACTGATTCCTAACTTCTCAGGAAAATGGCGAATCACTCTTTTAGCCAAGCTCAAAGCCAAATTGCTGAAACTACTGCTTAACTTTCGTGTTGTTAAACTCTCCTCTTTCAGCATGCCCGCTCCTGAGGTTAAAGCAAAATATTTCATTCAAACATGGGAATGGAGTAAAGAACAAACTGCGGCTTTTGCAGCGCGCTGCAAGTCTGAAAAAGCAACCGTGCACACTGCTTTATGTACAGCATTCTTGCGTGCATTTGCTGAATTTCATGGTGACGGTTGGAATAGAAAAATTCAAAATCCAGTCAACCTCAGAAACCGACTTACTGAAAAAGTTGGTGAAGCATTTGGTTTATATATCAATGCCGTGAAATTCAATGTCGACTGTCATCCAGAGCGCGACTTTTGGGAGATTTCCCGTGAGATTAAAAAAACACTGGTTCAAAAATCCAATGATCCAGCTATTTTCAGTGAATTAACTGATGGTTGCACATTGATGGATGAACTCGTTCCCGTAGTCACTCCAGAGTTCATTGCCAAGCAACTGACAAAAATGGACTACGACTTATCTATTACCAATCTCGGAAATCTAGATTTTCCAAGTCAGTTCGGTTCGCTTGAATTTGAAAATATCTTCCCATCAACGATTGGAAAACTCGATGAAGTGGTTGTTTGCGTCATGACAATTAGAGGAAAAATGACATTTTCCTTTACCTTCACTGATGCCAAATACTCGGTCGCCGATATCGAGAAAATCAAAACTAAAGCGCTGAAGTGGATCAACCTCTCACTTCAAGATCAACTGGATACCATTCCAATTGAAGGACTCGCTTAGTCACACATAATCTCATCATCAGGGAATAAGAATAGATGTACGCACCTAGTTTTAACCATGGTTTACCAGAATCCACTGTTGCTTTGCGTGATATGGTTCGTCAATTTGTTGCTAACGAAATTACACCTATCGCTCAACAGATCGACAAAAATGACCACTTTCCAAAAGAGTTATGGCGTAAATTGGGTGATCTGGGATTACTTGGCATCACCGTCTCTGAGGAGTTTGGCGGCGTTGGTCTAGGTTATTTAGAACATGCAGTTGTCACTGAAGAAATCTCCAGAGGCTCTGCGGCTATTGGGCTTTCTTATGGCTGTCATTCAAACCTATGTATCAATCAACTCCATCTGAATGGCAGCTGGGAACAAAAAAGCAAATATCTGCCTAAGCTCGTCACGGGTGAACATATCGGCGCACTCGCCATGTCTGAACCAACAGCGGGTTCAGATGTCGTCAGTATGAAACTCCGCGCGGAATTAAAAGGTGACCACTATGTCTTGAACGGTAATAAGATGTGGATTACCAATGGTCCAGATGCCGATGTATTAATCGTCTATGCCAAAACCGATCCAGCAGCTCACCAACATGGGATTACTGCTTTTATTATTGAAAAAAGCTTTGAAGGTTTCAGCCAAGGGCAAAAGCTGGATAAATTAGGCATGCGTGGCTCAAATACTTCAGAATTGATTTTTCAAGACTGTAAAGTCCCTGTCGAAAATGTTCTAGGGCAAGTCAATAAAGGCGTCAAAGTCCTGATGTCAGGACTCGATTATGAACGCATCGTGCTTGGTACAATTCCTTTAGGCATCATGGCAGCATCACTCGACATCGTGATTCCTTATGTCCATGGACGTCAACAATTTAATCAACCGATTGGAGAATTTCAGCTCATTCAAGGCAAATTAGCCGATATGTATGTAGGCTATAATGTCTGTGCCGCTTATTGTTATGCCGTTGCAAAAGCTGCAGATCGTGGTGAGGCTACGCGTAAAGATGCTGCAGGAGTTATTCTCTATGCAGCGGAAAAAGCAACGTGGATGGCTGGCCAAGCAATTCAAATTTTAGGTGGTAATGGCTATATCAATGACACACCAACGGGTCGCCTATGGCGCGATGCAAAACTATGTGAAATTGGTGCAGGCACATCTGAGATACGACGCATTTTGATTGGACGTGAGTTATTTAACGAAACTAAATAACTCATTTCTGCAAATAACTCGCTTCTGTATAGCATCATTTTTACGATTTCTTATCTCCATTAAAAAACCATCTTCATCAGGATGGTTTTTTATCAATAAAACTTATATCTTCAATGAATTGATTGATCCAGAAATCGTGACGACCACGATAAAGATGTATAAACTTTAATTCATGAAGTTGCTTAAAAGTGTGCTATAAAATCAATCATAAAGTGCTATGGACATACTCACTTACAAGATTAAGAGCGCCTCATGAGTTCTCATATTCATCCATTTTTAGCATTAGTTGGACAAATATTCATTTCGATCATTCTCATTTGCGCGATGATCTGGTGCAGCTTTGCATTATGGTATCAATTCCCTAACGTAGAACTCGGAAAAATCGCCATCATTATCGTTTTCCTAGGATTAGGTAGCATAACGCTCTGGCAGCTCTGGGGCGGAAATAAACCTTGGCAAGCCCTATGTATTTTTGGTTTTACATTTCTCTGTTTGCTGGGATGGTGGAGTACGATCAAGCCATCAAATCAACGTGATTGGGCTGATGATACCGCTCAGATCATGCAAGCACATGTAAATGGCAATCAAGTCACTCTCACGCATGTACGTAATTTTAATTGGCAAAGTGAAACACAGTACGATGATCGTTGGGAAACACGTCAATACGATTTGAGTCAACTCACCTCAGCTGACTTAATTTTATCTTATTGGATGGGACCGCAAATCGCGCACACGCTCGTTTCATTTGGATTTAAAGATGGAAGCCATGTGGTCTTTTCACTTGAAATTCGCAAAGAGCGACACGAGAGCTTCTCAGCGATCGGTGGATTCTTTAGAAAATTTGAAGCGATTATGATCGCTGCGGACGAGCGAGATATTGTCCGCGTGCGCAGTAATATTCGTGGAGAACAAGTTTATTTATATCGGTTAAATGTACCTCAAGAAGATCTACGGTTGATGTTCTTGAATTACACCAATGAAGCCAATCAATTAGCCAATCAACCCACGTTCTACAACACATTGACCAGTAACTGCACGACGATTGTCTATCAGCTGGCAAAACGTATTTCACCAACACTACCTCTTGATTACCGTCTCCTCCTCTCAGGCTATCTAGATGAATATGCTTATGATATTCATCTGCTAACCCCAAATTACTCTATTCAAACGCTGCAAGAACGTGGACATATCAATCCTCGTGCGATAGCCGCTAACAATGATCCAGACTTCTCAGCACGTATCCGACAAGGTATACCTAGTGTAGACCAAACCATTGAGAAAACAAAATGATGCGTGAGTTTTCGATCAAAATGAATCATCTGCGTTTATTTAAAATTCTCACAACCACAGTGTTACTTGTAACACTCAGCGGCTGTGCGATGGTTCAAGTGAGTTCAATGAAGCCAAGTGATTATATTGCTCTACAACGCGGCGATGTTCTCACCACAGGTAAACTCAGTCTCGCAACACGAGATACCTTGAATGTCGTTAATCTTGATGAAGAACAATGCCGAAAAAAAATTTCAGCATGTATCTCTGCACTCCAAAATACAGCTGGAATCAACGATGAACGACGATTATCAAGTTTATCTGAAACGTGGATGCTATCTGCAATGACCTCGGCTCAACAAGGGAGCCCCGCCGACTCTGAACAAATTATTGAAGCTTGGTTAGAAGTTGCACGCTATGCCTACGCCTATCTATTCTTTACAACCCGGTCGCCAGATGAGCGCGCATTCGAAGACCGTCAAACACAGGTCAAAGACTATTATAATTACGCAGTTCAACAAGCAGTTACCTTGCTTTTTCAACGCCAACAAGCTGCCTCCAAAACCAACAACGCCGACAATAAACTACAAAATTCAGATTCGACTCGCCTAGGCCAATGGACAATAGATCTCGATTTATCTGCATTCCCTCAAGATGAGAGCCGAAAAAAGCCACAAGAAATTATTCCCGCAGCATCTTTACGTTTCAATGGGCTCAGAAGCGTCTATCGTCGTGATGGTTTTGGTGCAGAATTAGTAGCGGTGTATCCGCAATCAACATTGGCTGACAACGCATTAGCATTGAAAAAATTATTAAAGATACAACCTCCAAAATCTGTTGTATACAGTGAAATGTCATCACCAGAGATTACTGTTTTATTTAGATTTAATGGAGACACGTTAGACGACATTCTCAACACGCATCAGCTACAGCTCGCAGTTTATGATCCATATATGCAATCAAAAATTGATATTCGTGGACAACAAATTCCCCTCGCAGCAAATTTTACAGCAGGTTACGGTCTGTGGCTGGCACGCTCTGGGTTTGCAACACAGTCTCTACGCACAGTACTTGGTTTATCGGAAGGAATCAGCGCACCACATGTCTATCTCATGCAACCTTACGATCCTCAGCGTCGTATCATTGTCATGTTGCATGGTCTAGCAAGCAGCCCTGAAGCTTGGGTTAATGTCACCAATGAAGTGTTGGGTGATGCCGCGTTAAGACAACATTACCAAGTTTGGCAAGTCTATTATCCAACTAATGCCCCATTGGCTTACAACCTATCAACAATTCGTGATGCATTAACTCAAACATTAAAGCACTTTGATCCCACGGGAACTGCACCCGCATCTAATCATATGATATTGATTGGCCACAGTATGGGCGGTGTGTTATCACGGCTTTTAGTCTCAACTGCACAAGATCAAATTTGGAATGCACTATTTGCCAACACGAGCCTAACAGAAGATCGCCTTGCAAAGGTTCGAACTCGACTTGATCCCATGCTTCGCTTCAATCCTATGCCGAACGTGAGTCGTGTTATTTTTATTGCAGCTCCTCATCGCGGAACACCAATCGCCAACAATACGATTGGACGCTGGATTGGTAATACCATCAAGCTACCAATCAGCTTATTAACTCGCTTCGAGGATGTGACAAAAATTTTGACAGATGGAAATGTGAATCTTGCTTCTGGAAAAGATCGCTTGATTCCCAATAGTATAGATAATCTTAAAGACACAGATCCCTTCATCCGTGCAGCGGCAACATTACCCATCTCACCACAAGTCACTTACCACTCCATCATCGCAAAACGTAAAGCCTCCACGCCACTATTAGACTCTGACGATGGTGTTGTACCTTATCGTAGTGCGCATTTAGATGGCGCAAGTTCTGAGAAAATTATTATTTCATCGCACAGCGTGCAAGGCACACCAGAATCTATCTTAGAAATTCGGCGGATTTTACACGAGGATCTAGGTGATTCAGATATTGCATCGTTTCATAGACCCATTCAGACAACAGAATCAGAATCACAGGTCAAAACAGCAAAATAAACCTCACTTCTTATGAATGCGAATTAATCGTGGTGTCGTTCCAAACCACCGACGACATGCACGATTAAATCCACTTTGCTCAGCATACCCGAGAAGTCCTGCAATTTGAGTTAGAAGGAAATTGGATTCCGTTAGATATTTCCATGCAAGCTCGCGCCGCTCACGGTCGACCAACTCTTCAAACTGTACATCTTCTTTTGCCAACTGCCGCTGCAATGTGCGCTTATGCATGGATAGCTCTTCTGCCACAACCTCTATTCGGCAATGTCCTGTCGGTAAAAGCCGCCGAATCAGATGTGAGACTCCCTCATGCAATAAACTTGCTGTCGATGCACGTTCAAGATCAAGGTATTTTTCTGCGATACGTTTGACTTCTGGATCTGCTGACTTAATTTTTTGAGTCAATAATGTCGAAGGTAATTGCAAGCCATTAATCGGTTGCTCAAACGACACTTTACAACGAAAAAAATCCTTATAAACATGCGTTTTTGCCAGTTGCTTATGAGAAAAAGAAACAGACAATGGCGATGCATCTGGTCCTGCAAGAAAACGAAGAACTTGTAGACCGACACCTAGACCATTCTCGATATTTTGACTCACTTGAGGAAGATTTGATTCAAGTATATCAAGCGTCAGCCACAGTGAACCATCTTCAATAAAATCCAAATTCAATCGTAATGCAGGACTGTGAACATGCAAATATTGCGCAATGGCTTGATAAGCACTGCCAACCGAGTCCGAATTACGAGCAACCACCGCAATTGCCCCTAAAATCTCTAAACCTTGGCGACGGGCAAGTCGTAATCCAAAATCAGGACAATTGAGCTCTTTGGCACTCGTTTCATAAAGTCCATTTAAACTATGGAACGGCAAAAAGGTATCCTGCTTCAGATGAATATTCTGAGCAAT
Source organism: Aquirhabdus sp. (assembly GCA_030150135.1). Classification (GTDB taxonomy): domain Bacteria; phylum Pseudomonadota; class Gammaproteobacteria; order Pseudomonadales; family Moraxellaceae; genus Aquirhabdus. Next base: position 47,962 of record JASLGO010000115.1, on the reverse strand, counting down.
ATGAAATCGTTGTAATAGCTCGACTGGATTACCCCCCAACTCCAGTACCAATTCAGAGTAACCTTTTAACGGTAAAGATCGAATTAAACTAACCACGTCACCACCACAAAGCCATGTCGTCAAATGATAAAATTATGTCACCAAAAGGCAATTTTATCCATTCTTAAATGATTAAAGTTCATGCAATCATTTTATATACAAAAAATGACCCTATTCCCTGAGTTGAATAAAAAAGTATTTTGTTGTTTCTACTACATATAGGTATGTCACATATCATGAAGAAGATTGTTGGTTATATCGCTGTTCGCGGTCACTCATTGGTTTCAAAAATTCGTGAATTATTAAAAGCCCATATCGGTAAAGAAATGCCAACCCTGAACGATATTGCTTCCATGTTGTATATGACATCACAAACCTTACGCAGACAGCTCGCCTCTGTTGGCGTCAGTTTCCAAAAACTAAAAAATGAACTCCGATGCGATATCGCAATGGATTTTTTAAAATTTCCTGAACTAACAATCGAAGAAGTATCTGAGAAAGTTGGATTTAGCGAACAAAGCACGTTTTATCGAGCATTCAAGAAGTGGACTGGAATTACGCCTGGAGAATATCGCAATCAATACTTGGCAGCTTAAGCATGGTGCCGAAAATAGGAATCGAACCTACGACCTTCGCATTACGAATGCGCTGCTCTACCGACTGAGCTATTTCGGCAAAATAATTGTGATATAAATGATCATAGCGAAACGTTTATTTTCAAACAAGCATTTGGCTTGCATTTGTAATTGCTTTAGTGTTTCATCGGTATGATTTTCATCATGATTATGCAGGCACATGCACAATGCGCTATTTACCTCACAAACCAAGAACAACTCTACTCTTAGCGCTGTCCTGCTTAATTAGTATTTCAGGTTGTCATAAAGATACAGACGACGAAGAACAACTGTCTGAACGTGACAAAGTTGCACGTTTAATTCCAGAGCGAGTACCGAACAGAAAACTGTGGGCAACGGATATTCTTGCAGTTATGGATGAGGAAAAAATCCCACATACGCTGAACAATTTGTGCAGTATTGTCGCAATTGTTGATCAAGAATCAAATTTCCATGCCAATCCTGCGGTTCCAAATCTTCCACAAGATGCAAAAAAAGCCTTATTCGAACGTATTCAAGATAAATTAGGCGATACAGGTGTCATCCAATTCAAGAAAATGCTACTGAGTAAACCTGCACCCAATGACAACTTCATGATGCAGATTAACAAGTTAAAAACCGAGCAAGATTTAGATGTGTTGTATCGAAAAATGTTCGATTATTTTAAATATCACTACGGATTAGCTCTTTTAACAGCGCCAGCCAGTCTAATCGCAGGCGTCGATATTAAAGAATACTTAAATCCCGTTAAAACTTTAGGTTCTATGCAAGTCCATGTGAACTATGCATTTTCTCACCCACACACAACCTCTAATACAGTTGCCATTCGCGATGAAATGTATACACAATATGGTGGGTTGTATTATGGGATTTCACGACTACTCAGTTATCCAGCAAACTACAATAAGCCAATTTATCGATTTGCAGACTATAACTCTGGAGTTTATTCGAGTCGAAATGCATCTTTTCAGCAAATGGTCAGCGATTTATCCGACTTTCCGCTAGATCTAGATGGTGATTTACTCACTTATGATAAAGAACAGCATGCACTTGCAGATCGATCAAATACTGAAACTCAAATCGATATACTCGCCCAAGAAAATAAGTTTGGATTATCGAATGCAAGTATTCGCGGTGATTTATTAAAAGAAAAAACTGCTGAATTTGAAGAAACTACCACATATAAGAAAATCAATGCATTCTATTTAGAAAAATTTAAAAAAGAAGCACCTTATGCAGTCATGCCACACGTTGAAATCACAGGGCCAAAACTAAGCCGTGACTATGACACAAACTGGTATGCAAAACGCGTTAATGGACGTTTTCAACGTTGTGAACGCATTGGTAGACGATATAGCTTCGAAAAAGAACCTAGTTCGACTAATAGCGATGACGATAACAGTGACGAGTAAAATTAAATATCAAATGACCTAAAAAACAGCCATTTGATCTCGGTGAATCATCTCTATTGCCTGCTGTTCACCAAGTAATTCAGTAATCTTATGCGATGGTTGACGTACAATACGGCTCGCAGACACTGAATCAAAATTCACTACCCCAACGGCGATTCGCTGACCTTGCGCACTAACACACTCAACCACATCCCCGCGGTCAAAGACACCTTCAACCGCTTGCACACCAACTGGCAATAAACTCCGCTTATCAACTCTCAGCGCACGAATCGCACCCTCATCCAGAACCAATCGTCCAGCAGTCTGCAAATGCGCAGCAAGCCATTGTTTATGTGCAGTTAGTCGGTCATCATCAGGCGTCAACAACGTACCCAATTCTTCGCCATCAATTAAACGAAGTAATACCTGCTCAGCCTGACCACTAGCAATCAGCGTAGGACAACCAGATTTTGCGGCTAGACGTGCTGCGCGGACTTTAGTGACCATGCCACCACGACCTAATATGCCACCGCCACCCGCCATTTCAAATAATGTCTCATCCATCGCACGGACACTGGATAACAATGTCGCACTGCTATCTTTACGTGGATCACGATCAAACATACCTTCCTGATCGGTCAAGATAATGAGCAAATCCGCGCCAATCAATGCCGCGACTAACGCACCAAGTGTATCGTTATCACCAAAACGAATTTCATCAGTCGCAACAGTATCATTCTCATTAATGACAGGAATCACCCGCCAATCAATGAGTTGACGTAATGTATTACCACTATTTAGATAACGCTGACGATCAGATAGATCATCATGTGTGAGGAGAATTTGCGCACTTTGAATCTGATGATCAAGTAATGCGCTTGACCATGCTTCAACAAGTCCCATCTGCCCAATCGCAGCACACGCTTGTAATCCAGGCAAACTATCAGGTCGTCCAGCGAGCTTCATACGCACCATACCTTCAGCAACTGCACCTGAAGACACCAAAATCACATCACAACCACGCGCATGCAACGTCGCTAATTGTTCAGCCCAACTTGCAATCGCAGTGTGATCCAAGCCCTGACCATTTGCGGTTAAGAGTGCTGAACCAATTTTTACAACGACACGTTTACAGGCAAGTTGACGCTTATTCATGAACGACTCTAAATGGATTTTTCATTTTTTCAATTTACCCATCATTGGGCAATATTGGGAATTATAAGGGATTTCTTTATAGATGTCTTATGACTCATCGCAGCAGCTCGCGATCAGAAAATATAGATATTTTTTATTTTTTCATGAATTAAATGGAAAACATTCAAAAATGAGCTAAAGTTAAGATCGAATCATTTAAATAACATCAATTAAAATAGGGAAATACAAGATGGCGTTATCAACCACCGAAAACCGAATTCTCATGTCACGTGCTCGTGAAGCATTGCAAGGCAATTGGGGCATTGGTGCAGGAGCTGCTCTTCTTACTATCGTGATTAGTATGATTGCACAAGCGATTCCAAAAGTTGGATTTATTCTATCACTACTCATTTCTGGTCCTGTTTCAATCGGCTTGTATACTTTTTCTTTCTCAATTGCTCGTCATGAAAAAGCTAAAATAGAGCAAATCTTTGAGGGATTCGAGTCTTTCAAAAATGGTGTAATTGCTTATGTGCTTCTCGTCATTTTTACAATCTTATGGACATTGCTTCTCATTATTCCAGGCATTATTGCCGCCTACTCATACTCCATGACTTTTCTGATTATGGCTGAAGACAAATCAATTGAGCCACTCGCCGCAATCGCTAAAAGCAAAGAAATGATGCAAGGAAATAAATGGAGATTGGCATGTTTACAGTTTCGGTTCATTGGCTGGGCATTACTTTGCATATTAACGATTGGTATTGGATTTTTTTGGTTTCTGCCTTATGTGACTGTCAGCACGGTTGAATTTTATAATGATATTAAGGCAAATGACGTTCCAGTGATCGAGAACGCTTGAATCTCTAAAAAATTGAGTCATTCTCTTATTCTGAGATAGAAACATATTAACGATGCCTTCTATATTATTGATCTAACTAAAACTATTTCAATAATTAATTGAATGACTTACATTTAGATATTGGTACTTTAGAATAAACAAATAAGTCATACTTGCAGATAGAACACATCGCTCAAACCCTTTTAGAAAGCTTCTATTTAAAACCTCCTGATCAAGAGCCATCCCATCTCATCATACTTAGCCCATAAAACTCATAAATTTGCTTTTATTCATCATCGTTTGCACCTAACATACTCGGTCAGACTCACCTTGATGTCACCCCATGCAAATGCATTATTGATATACGCTTTTTTGAAGGATTGTTTTATGCGCGCCAGTCAGTATTTTTTCGCCACATTGCGCGATACACCAAGCGATGCTGAAGTCATTAGTCACCAGTTAATGCTGCGTGCAGGCTTAATTCGTAAACTCGCCTCTGGTCTTTATACTTGGATGCCCTTAGGTTTGCGCGTACTACAGAAAGTTGAACAAATCATTCGTGAAGAAATGAACGCAAGTCATGCACTTGAACTCAAAATGCCTGTGACTCAACCTGCAGAACTTTGGGAGGAATCTGGACGCTACCAGCAATATGGCTTAGAGCTTTTGCGCTTTAAAGACCGTCATGATCGCCCATTCGTGCTCGGCCCTACTCATGAAGAAGTCATTACTGACATTGCTCGGGAAACACTCAAAAGCTACAAACAACTCCCAATCAATTTTTATCAAATTCAAACAAAATTCCGTGATGAAATCCGTCCACGCTTCGGTGTAATGCGCTCTCGCGAATTTGTCATGAAAGATGCTTATTCATTCCATACCACACGTGAATCATTGGCAGAAACCTACCAAGTTATGTATGACACGTACAGCCGTATTTTTACGCGCTTGGGTTTACACTTCCGTGCTGTACAAGCCGATACAGGCTCAATCGGCGGCTTTGCTTCGCATGAGTTCCACGTATTGGCAGAAAGTGGCGAAGACGACATTGCGTTTTCAAATTCGTCACAATACGCTGCAAATATTGAAATGGCAGAAGCGATCACAACAACCGAGCGTCCAGCAGCAACTCTGCCTTTCACTGTTATTGATACGCCAAATCAAAAAACCATTGAAGAAGTGTGTCAATTTCTGAAGATTTCAGCAGATACAACCGTTAAAACATTGATTGTTCGTGGTGTTGCAGATGAAGCTGGAAAATATGGTTTAGTTGCACTCGCACTACGCGGCGATCATGTACTCAATGAAATTAAAGCTGAAAAAATTGATGCTGTTGCGAGCCCACTCTGTTTTGCCAGTGATGAGGAAATTGCAGCATTGGGCTTAACCGTTGGTTCAATTGGTGTACATGGTTTATCCATTCCATTATTCGTTGATCGTTCAGCTGCGGTTTTGGCTGATTTTGTTGCAGGCGCAAACACAGCAAATCAACATGCGACAGGTGTTAATTGGGAACGTGATGCACAAATCACGCAAATCGTTGATATTCGCAATGTTGTTGAAGGTGATCCCTCACCTGATGGTCAAGGTACTTTAACGATTAAACGTGGTATTGAAGTCGGTCATATTTTCCAACTTGGTCAAAAATATTCTGAAGCACTGAACTGTAAAGTTCTTGGCGAAGATGGCAAACCACTTGTGGTGACCATGGGTTGTTATGGTATTGGCGTGACTCGTGTTGTTGCTGCTGCAATTGAACAGAACTTTGATGACAATGGCATTTTGTGGCCACAGGCAATTGCACCATTTACAGTCGCGATTGTGCCAATGAATGCAGCCAAATCACCACGTGCTGTTGCAGCAAGTGAAGAACTTTATCAAGAGTTAAAAGCATTAGGTTATGACGTATTACTGGATGATCGTAACGAACGCCCTGGTGTGAAGTTTGCTGATCTTGAATTGATTGGCGTACCGCATCGTATCGTTATCGGTGAACGTGGCTTAGATGCTGGGACATTTGAATATCGTGGTCGCCGTGATACCGAAGCTCGCGAACTCAGTAAAGATGAGTTACTAGCAGTCCTAAAAGGTTAATCTAGCCTGCTATTCATGCTTAACGTAAAAAAAAGCGGACATTAATTGTCCGCTTTTTTATGACCTCATGTTCCCAAAATGCTTTAACTCAAACCTTCATAAAAACGCCACGTATCAACCGCCATTTCATCGACACTTCGAGTCGTTTTCCAGCCTAACAAAGCATTAGCACGCGATGCATCAGCATAAACACTGGCGGAGTCTCCATCACGTCGCGCAACGACTTTATAAGGTAATTCACGTCCCACAGCCTTAGAGAATGCATCTAACATCTGTTTGACGGAAACACCTTCACCGCGCCCCAAATTCAGAATTTCAAAGGCTTGAGTCTGTGCTGCCAACCAATTAAGAGCTTTGGTATGACCTTCAATCAAATCCTGAACGTGGATATAGTCACGTACTCCTGTTCCATCGACCGTATTGTAATCATCACCAAACACTTGCAAAAATGGTCTTTCACCTCGCGCAACCTGTGCAATATAAGGTACTAAATTATTTGGAATACCATTCGGTACTTCACCAATGATCCCACTGGGATGAGCACCTGCTGGATTAAAATAGCGCAGTACCGCAATACGCCACCCTGATTCAGCATGTGCCAAGTCTTGCAAAATCTGTTCGCAAATTTGTTTACTCCGACCATAAGGCGTAATAGGAGCCTGACGCGCATGCTCTGGAATCGGCAATGTCTCTGGCTCACCATAAATTGCAGCCGTTGAACTAAATACTATGGTTTTAACTTGCGCCTCTTTCATGACGTGCAATAATGAAATGAGACCGTTCACATTATTATCATAATAATCAAGCGGCTGCTGAATCGACTCATTCACTGATTTTGATCCAGAAAAATGCACAACTTGATGAATTGGATATTGGGCAAAAACTTGCCGTAGTGCTGCTTTGTCACGTACGTCAATTTGAACAAAAGGAATAGTTCGGCCCGTCAATTTAGATAATTGGTTCAGCACAACAAACTTTGAATTCACCAAATTATCAATCAATACAACATCATGACCCTGTTCTATCATTTGCGCTGCCATATGTGAACCCAAATAACCAAGTCCACCAGTCAGTAAAATCATCAAGTTCCCCCTCACGCAAGTTCTTTGGGCATCGCTATTAATTACTGTTATTATGCATTAACTCTTTAGATAATCGTGCTGATTATAGTAAATCAGCACTCATGATCTAATTTCCGATAATCAATTTTTCCATCCAGCGGACTTATATTTGTGATGAATCGCGTTTTACTTTTACTCACTGAATCGATCACCTCGCCATTGGCTTGGCGGAGTTTAGAGTTGGCAAAAGCATTGATTCAGCAAGATATTCCTGTTGATGTATTCTTCTATCAAAACGCAGCAGACATTGCAAATCGTCTTAATTGGCGCCCTAGTGATGAATCCAATTTAACTCAAGAATGGCAAGCACTTCCCATCACGCGTCGTGTTTGTGTCAGTGCAGCACTTGTACGCGGTGTGACGGACCAAGATAATTCGGAACGTCATAACCTATCCTGTGAGAATATTGCTGATGGTTTTCAATTAGTCGGACTTGGCGAACTTGCAGACCTCACACTACAAGCTACGCGCGTGGTTCATCTTTAATGAAACATTACAATCAAAATAGTTACATGAAACATTTTAAATTACACTTATTCAAAGATTTATTTAGACCAATATGAAATCATTATTAATTATGATTAGTCATAGTCCTCTAGCAGGACAGCATTTATTGGAATCATTGTCGGCCGCAATGGTTTTGGCAACATACGGCGTTCAAATAAAAATATGCCTCACAGGCGATGCGGTTGCGCTACTGCGCCAAGGACATCAATCTCAAACAAATACTCAAGCTCGCCCCTTTAAATCAGCTTTTGCGTTAATTGAAAGTTTCGAGTTTTATGATCTATTACCGATCTGGGTTAATCAAAAAGATAGTGCTGAGAATAAGACTTTATTAGCGACAACAACGATTGAACACGAAATCATCGATTTAAATTCCGAAGTATTGGCATCATTTGATGGGGTGCTAAGATGGTAATCACTGCACAAAATACCCTACACCTACTCGCAGCGGCACCAAGCCACTGGCTCAAACTCATTCCGCAAATTTCAGCAGTTTGGCGCGAAGGTGATTTATTACTACTAATCACAGAAGGTGCGCAGGGATTTAATTCAAAGGCTCTTTGTCAATTTACGCAAGTTGCTGTTCTAGACTCTGATTTAGCACGTTTGGAAGTGATGAATAAAGAAGTTCAGAGCCCGATTAAAATCGCCACAATCTCTGATTGGGCAACTTGGACAATGCAATATCAACGCACAGTGACATGGCGCTAATTTAATGTCAGATACCTTATTACCCGCACTCGATAAAGACGGTCATCTGGTCAATCATCTCGATTGGACACCAGAAGTTGCGCGTCTGCTCGCTGCACGTGATCAATTAATACTAGAAGATGAGCACTTCAAAGTGCTCAACGGAATGCGCGAATACTATCGACGCTTTGAACATGCGCCCGCCACACGACCACTGATTAAATTTTTAATGCAGACGGTCAGTAGCGACTTAACCAATGCATACTTAATGGCATTATTTCAAACAGGTTTAGTCGCACGAACATTGGCACGTTTGGCTGGATTGCCTAAACCAGCTAATTGTTTATAACAGAGATGATCATGATTGAGCACTTAAAATATCTGGCGCGGTCAACTCCACCATCGGCCAACGTGGTGTAGTCGTCACAGCCAAATCATCACATTGCCCGACTCTCAATCGTTGCCAACCCGCATAGGCAATCATTGCACCATTGTCTGTACATAATGCAGGCTCAGCATAATAAACTGTTGCTCCAATTCGTTTTAATTCTTGCTCTAAGCGTTCGCGTAGTGCTTGATTTGCACTCACCCCCCCTGCAATCACAAGCCGTTTTAATCCAACTTGCTTCAATGCGCGCAGGCATTTTTTGACTAAGGTATCAACCATCGCTTCTTGAAAGCTTGCAGCAAGATCAGCATCGCGACCTTGTCCTTTGACCTTATTGTATTGATTTAAAACTGCTGTCTTCATGCCACTGAACGAAAAATCCAGACCTTGATGAAGCATGGGACGCGGCAAGTCAAATGCCTTCGGATCACCAGACTCAGCTAATCTGGCAACATTCGGGCCTCCTGGATAAGGCAAACCCATCATTTTTGCCACTTTATCAAATGCCTCACCTGCTGCATCATCAATCGACTCACCCAGCAACTCATATTGCCCAATCCCATAAGCAGCCATGAGTTGAGTATGTCCACCTGAGACCAAAATTGCGACAAAAGGAAATTCTGGTGGAGTATCCGAAAGAAGTGGTGCTAATAAATGCCCTTCCATATGGTGCACGCCAATCGCAGGAACACCTAAAGAAAATGCCAAGGTTCGACCAAACAACGCACCCGTCATTAAAGCTCCCATCAGACCAGGACCTCGTGTGAATGCAACGGCATTAATATCTGATTTTTTTAATTTTGTTTGTGTAAGTAATGCTTCTAACAACGGAATCATTTTGCGCACATGGTCACGCGATGCAAGCTCAGGAACAACGCCACCATATTCTGCATGCAATGCAATTTGGCTATGCAGGACTTGTCCAAGTAAGCCTTTTTCACTATCGAATAAAGCCAAACCTGTTTCGTCACATGACGTTTCCAAACCCAAAACCAACATAACCAACTAACCCCAAAGAAACGCACGATATGGTTATTATAGTATTTTAATGCATCGCTATTTTTAGTTTTTATCTAACACAATAATAGAATAAGTATTTCATCTTGAAATGTGCTTTAATCTTGTCTATAAAGGCTAATAGCAAAAAAATCCACAAGGAGCGTTCAAGTGTCTACACACACATCACATAAATCTTTAATCACACAGATTTTTTCGACAATGGCTATTAGCCTGAGTATCAGTCTACTGACTCTCGGTGCTGCTCATGCTGAACAATACTGTAAATCTATCGACAAAGATGGCAATGCTACCTATACACTTGCATCGGACAAAGGCTGTAAAAAAATGAAAACGGTCGCAATCAGCCATCATATTACACCAAGCACTCCAGCACCTAAACCAGAGGCTACAGCAGCTGCCGCGGCTCCTGCTCCAGCGAGTACGCCAACAACAACACCAGCTTCAACTGGTACACCACCAGCGGCTTCTACAGCTCAGCCTGCTCCCGCACCAGCTCCTGCTGCTGCAGCCAACGCACCACAACAGATTCCAAACAAATGAAGATATAATCACTTGCACCCAATGTTATTGAATCGAATGATACGGATATTTCATACGATTCAATAATAGATGATCGATATATCTAAGGACTTTGATATGACACACTTGAATAAATGGATTTTAACTGCACTCTCACCCATGCTTCTTGTGGTCGTGCAAAGTAGTCATGCCTCCCCGTTTTACAAGTGGGTTGATGAAAAAGGCGCAACACACTACACCCAAACACCACCTCCTCAAAAAGAAGCCAAAAAAGTAGATATCAATACGCATCTCCCGGCTGATAGCACTACTGCGATTAAAAATTTAAATACCCAAAGCAAAGCTAATCTAAAAGCAGATGCTGAAGCTGATAAAGCAGCTGATAAAAAGAAAGAAGATACTGCAGCTGATGCTGCACGTAGAGCTAAAAATACTGCGGCATGTCAACAAATCAAAGCGTCTGTATCACAGTTACAAAGTGGACGGCGACTCTATGATACTGACGCAAAAGGTGAACGCAGCTACTTAACTGAAGATCAAAAAGCAGCTCAAATTCAACAGGCGAATACACAAATCCAAAAAGATTGTCCTTAATAACTTTATTTTCCTCAAGGCATCTCATTTAATTTTGAGATGCCTTGATTGAAAGATTGTATTTTATTGAAATAAAATTCCCTCGTACCACTTCACATCTCCCCATACACAGCCTAATTCGGCTATGCTATGCCAAATCTTTTTTTGACATATTTTTTGCGCCATGACTGATACAACAGCAACTCAAAACCCAACCCTTACTCAAGAATATCAACCGAGCGAAATCGAACCGCGTATTCAAGCCGATTGGCACACGCGCCAATCTTTTGCCGTAGAAAACACGCCAGATCAAAGCAAAAAGAATCGATACATTCTGTCCATGTTCCCCTATCCATCGGGCAAGCTCCACATGGGACATGTGCGCAACTATACAATTGGCGATGTGATTAGCCGTTTTTATCGCCTAAAAGGTGAAAATGTCATGCAGCCCATGGGCTGGGATGCATTCGGTCTCCCTGCAGAAAATGCGGCGATTGCTCACCAAGTCGCGCCTGCCAAATGGACTTTTGAAAATATCGACTATATGCGCAATCAGCTCAAGTCCTTGGGCTTATCAGTGGATTGGAATCGTGAAATCGCAACATGTACGCCAGAATACTATCGCTGGGAACAATGGTTATTTGTTCAGCTCTATAAAAAAGGCTTGATCTATCGCAAACTTTCCACAGTCAATTGGGATCCAATAGATCAAACCGTTTTGGCGAATGAACAGGTCATCGATGGACGTGGCTGGCGTTCTGGTGCTTTGGTCGAAAAGCGCGACATCCCCATGTACTATTTCCGCATTACGGACTATGCGCAAGAATTATTAGACGATTTAGATACACTCACTGATTGGCCTCCACAAGTCGTTGCCATGCAGAAAAACTGGATCGGTCGCTCTACAGGTATGGATCTCACCTTCCCATCTGAACACGGTGATTTAACCGTTTATACCACACGACCAGATACATTCATGGGTGTAACTTATGTGGCTGTCGCCGCAGAGCATCCTCTAGCTATGAAAGCTGCGGAAAATAATCCTGCGCTGAAAGCCTTTAATGATGAATGCCGCATGGGTTCAGTCGCTGAAGCAGACCTTGCGACCGCTGAAAAGAAAGGTATGGCGACGGGTCTATTTGTTCAGCACCCGATCACTGGTGAGGACATCCCTGTTTGGGTCGCAAATTATGTTCTCATGAGCTATGGCTCTGGCGCAGTCATGGCAGTTCCAGCTCATGATGAACGTGACTTTGAATTTGCAAAAAAATACAACTTGCCGATTAAGCAAGTCATTACAGCACCTGAAGACTTTGATATCAATGCAAGCGCATTTACCGACCGCGGAACACTCATCAATTCTGGTGAACTCAATGGACTTGATTTTGATGGTGCATACACCAAATTACTTGAAAAACTAGAAGGTAAAGAACAGGCAAAAGGTCGTGTTCAATTCCGCCTACGTGACTGGGGTGTATCACGCCAACGCTATTGGGGTTGCCCAATCCCAATGATCAACTGCACAAGTTGTGGTCAAGTGCCTGTTCCAGAAGATCAACTTCCTGTTGTCTTACCTACAGACGTCGTTCCTGACGGTTCGGGCAATCCACTCGTCAAAATGCCATCGTTTTTTGAAACAACATGCCCAAGCTGTGGCAAAGCCGCAAAACGTGAAACAGATACGCTTGATACATTCGTTGAATCAAGCTGGTATTACGCACGCTACGCATCGCCAGAATACCAAAACGGCCTCGTTGATCCACAAGCTGCACAAAGTTGGCTACCTGTTGATCAATATGTTGGCGGTGTCGAACATGCGATTCTCCATCTGCTTTATGCTCGCTTCTTTCATAAGCTTATGCGCGACGAAGGCGTCGTTCAAGGTAATGAACCGTTTACTCGCTTACTCACGCAAGGAATGGTTTTAGCGGATACGTTTTATCGTGAAGATGCATCTGGCAAAAAAATCTGGATTAATCCAGCAGACGTTACCTTGGAAAAAGATGAACGTGGTCGTGTCCTATCAGCCATGCTGAAATCCGATGGTTTGCCTGTCACCATTGGCGGCATGGAAAAAATGTCCAAATCCAAAAATAATGGCGTCGATCCACAAGCCATTATTGATCAATTTGGTGCAGATACCGCACGTATATTCATGATGTTTGCCGCACCACCAGATCAATCTCTCGAATGGTCCGATGCAGGCGTTGAAGGCTCCAATCGCTTCTTGAAACGTGTATGGCGTCAAACTGCACAGCATTTGCAATCTCCACATGCTGATTTAGCGAAAAACCCAAATATTGATCCAGCAAAATTAAGCGAATCAGGACGTGAGCTTCGTAGAAAGTTACATGAAACAATTCGGAAGGTTGGAGATGATATTGAGCGCCGCCAGACATTCAATACAGCCATTGCCTCGCTTATGGAGCTGTCCAATGCGATTGGTAAATTCGAAGAAGCTGATATCAATGATCACCTCATCGTTCGTGAGACTATAACAAGTCTACTGATTATGCTTGCACCTTTTGCACCACATCTCGCGCAAGATCTCCTTACCAAATTTGATATTGATATCACCGCTGCACTATTTCCTCAAGTTGATGAAAGTGCTTTAGTGCGATCAACACAAAATATCATGGTTCAGGTTAATGGCAAATTACGCGGTAAACTTGAAGTTGCACTGGATATTAGCGATGATGAATTAAAAGCACTTGCTAAAGCATTGCCAGAAATTCAGAAATTCCTAACAAATACACCAAAGAAAGAAATTGTAGTGAAAGGCCGTTTAGTTAATCTTGTTTTATAATCAGTCCTGATCATGAAGCAGCATGTTACACCTCCCTCAGGTGTAACATGTAACCATAAAGATATGAGGCATTATCTGCTTGTATCTCGGCGTTGAATTCTAGTAATTAATACCCATGGATATGAAAGTGATGAATAAAACCATAGCGATCCGAGAGAACATGAATAACTTCCGAGTAACTATTTTGGTTGCTTTAGTATTATTACTTGGCGCATGTGGTTTTCATTTGCGTGATACTGGAAGTATCCCCGACGTTTACCAGCACCTACAAATTAAGGCGCAAAACGACAGTCTGCTCACCAAATGGCTTCGCGCAGAGCTCACGGCAATGCATGTCCAACTGGATGAACCTAGCTCGCCTATTTTAGATATTCTGGCTGTGCGTCCAACGCGCCAAGAATTGGTTGGTTCATTGACTGAAATACAAATTGGCGTTGAAGTGGATTTCCGCCTCGAAGATGCTCAAGGTAATCCAATCACAGCAACGCGCACAATTACCTCGCACCGCAGCTTCCAATACAACAAAAACACTGTTGGTATTCAAAGTCAGCAAGAAGATTTACTTCAAAATGATTTGTATGAAGCCGCTGCACAGCAAATCGTTAGACAGTTAGCAACAGGTCGTATGCCTCTGATCGTAAAATCAAACTAACCATTCATGAAAGCAGATTACCAAAGCGCACGCAAACGCATCCAGAACATGAAGGGTGCGTGGCTGCTGCATGGCGATGAACCTCTGCTCGCACAAAGTTTATTGGATCAATGTCGACAACAATGGCAAGCACTTGATATAGAACGTCATCGCGTTGACCTAACCAGTGCATCAGATTGGCGTGAAGCACTGGCACAATTGGATAATTTATCATTATTTTCCAATACTATGGCACTAGAAATCCACGGAACCCATAAGCCAGATGCCGCAGGAATGCTGGCACTAGAACGTTACATGCAACATCAAGGCGATAATATTTTAATTATTGTGATGCCTAAACAGGATGCTGCAGGACAAAAAACAAAATTCTTTCAGCTTCTTGATGCAAATGGTCTAGTTGTTTCTCTCACCATACAAAATGAACAAGAACGTCAAGTGTTCTTACATGCTCAGGCTGAAAACCTCAAAGTACAACTTTCACCTGCGGCATGGACTGCACTCTTAGCACAAACAGAAAATAATCTTCTTGCCGCACAGCAAGCCCTGATTAGACTCTCCTTTTTAACAGAATTAAATACCATTATTGATGTAGAGCAACTTTTACCTGCTTTGTCTGATCAATCGCGTTATAGTCTATTTGATTTATCCGATGCCGCATTACAAGGCAATGTAGAGAGAACTGTCCGAGTATTGAATTATCTCCTTGAATCAGGTGAAGCAGAATCACTCATTTTATGGACTATCTCACGCGAAATGCGTTTGCTCATTCAGCTGTTAGATCAGCCAAATCCAGTAAATTATCAGGCTCTCGGGATTTGGTCAAATCGACAAAGCCTCTATCAAAAAGCGATGAAACGTATCAAACGCCAGCACACAACTCATTGGCTTGACTTACTTCTGCGCTGCGACCAAGCCATTAAAGGCGTCGGTGTAGAAAGCACACAAAATCTATTACTACAAGCAAGCGTCTCCCTCGCAGGAATACAACTATTTGATTGAGTAAAAGATTAAACCAGTATTCAGAGCATAAAAATGTGCGATGAGCATCATAATACAAACATATCTTCATTCACATTTTGATACACTCCTCACTAATAGATCAAATGTAAACGCCATTTATGTTTAGACGCGGACGCAAGTATCTTGTCATCATTGCACTGATAGCATCTCTCATACTGCACACAGTTGCGCTCGCGCCAATTGTTTTAGACATGTCTTGGCAGGAAATTATCGCAACATTACGCGAAAAAATTAGCCAGCTGTTGCACCCAGAAACACCAGATCAAATACTCGCTCGAAAGAAGGCTGACTCTGTCCCTAAAGTCAGTTTAAACCTAGATAATGATGCAACTTCAGATCAACATTTATCACTAAATGTCATTACGATTCGCTTAATTAAAGACCAACCCGTTAAGCCACCACAGCAACCCATTAATCCTGCTACAAAAAAATTACTGGCAAAAAACACATCTCACAGCAAAGACTCCCAAAAACCTGCGGAAGACTTATATACGCAACTCATGTCTACACCGACACCTACCGCAACTGCATCAAATGATGATCAGAGTGACGGAACAGATGATCCTATTCCACCCTACGACCTCAATCAAAACACGCTCATTGACAATACAACTGTGCATGTTAATCCACAGTCAACAAATCCAATACAAGGAACGCCAGCAGCATCATTGGTTGCTTCAGGGAAAAATAACGTAAAACAAACTGAAAATTCGGCACAAACGTTTCCTGTTGAAATTCATGCTCGATATAGAACAACAGCCTTAGGTTTAGGACTCAATATCTATCGTGAATGGCATATGGAAGGTCGACATTACCGCATTATCGACACTGCAAATTTATTTGGAATGAAAGGTTCTATGATCAGTGAAGGTTCAATAACCTCACGTGGTCTTGAACCAGAAAACTTCCAGATTCTTTTCAATAATAATGTCTTTAAGTTTGCCAAATTTGATCGCAATAACATGATCATGACCTATGGTAGACCTGATAATCCACATCAAATGTCGTTTAACCCAAGCATTCAGGATATTTCGAGCATAGGCTTTCAAATGGCGATTGCCTATGGTGATAAAGAACAGGATGTTCAAATCACCTATGGCACAGGCATATTTCCTATGCACTTAAAACTACTCAGCCTCGGCGAAGAACAACTCAAACTTCCTGTTGGCATCGTCAGAACCCTTCATATTCAGGGACAAAGTTTAAGTGGTGAACCAGCAACCGCAGACATTTGGCTCGCACCTGACTATCGAAATATGCCTGTGAAAGTCAAAGTATCCAGTGGAGGAAAAACTCTCATTCAAAGCCTAAGCTCACTTTCGATTGAAGGCACAGTTATTTTCGGCAAAAAATACCCACCGCAAGATGAAACCAGTGATGATGCAACATCTAAATCTACGGGCGATTTACCGCAAAATATTAAGCAAGAAACAGATTTTTGATCTTTAAAATAAGAAAGAAATATCCTTGAAGCACCGGCCCTGCCCGGTACCTCAAGTCAAACTTCATGAGTCTTATTATCAGATCGTTGTTATGTTTTTAGATTATTATTATGCTCATTTATACACTTTCTTCTTATACAGCCACAGGCAGCGTTTATGCCTATGTACTAATGCTTGCCTACACCTCCCAACCTGCTCAGATTTTATTTTCTGGAGCAAGCTCAATCCAACAAGCAAAAAGTGGATAGCCATCAATAATCATTGGCGGACCTGCCCGATGGGCATAGAACCCTGCCTTTCTCAATAATCGCTCCACACCCACGGGCGAAACGGTAATAATCCGTTTGGCGCCTTTAGATGCCGCACAATTAATTGCAGCTTGTAATAAGCCGACAGCAACAGACGATGAAAACTGTCCATCATTTGTAGTGTGTTGATTATCTAAGTCCACTGCGGCAAACCGAGACAGCTCCCAAATCTCACTGGAATTGGGTAACGGTAAGCCATGAGGAATAAGTTGGGGGAAGACTTCGCCTAATAGATAAGGTTTATCTGTTGGCAACAAACGAGCACAGCCATGTATCTGTTCAAGATGGTCTTGTGCAATGATATAGACAGTGTCTGGTCGATCAAATTGATCTAACTCCAGATTATTACTTGTGTTCAACGCCCATCCTAGACGTTCAACAAAGATTTTATGACGATAGTTAGCAACTCTAGAATATAAATTATTAGATAGATTTGCTGAATTGCCTGTAATAAATTCCATACACAGACCCCGAGATAAAATTAAATCCGAGGTTGCATTTCATCGTAAAACCGAACACTCCATAACTGGTAAGCTTGACAGGTTGCTATGAATAACTAAATGTCATATGGTCGTAGGTTGGGGATTTTAGGATCTGATCTTTCACGATCGCTTCCCATGCTGTCGAGTCAATTTTTTGACTAATCAAATGCAATGTTTGATCCAATCCAATATCGCACTCAAAATTATCCGTCAACATCAGATTACTTCGCGGTAACCCTGTTCTAGCAATATGAATAATTCGATCATCATGTTTAAGCGTCCAATCCCAACCGATGCTGATAATAGAAGGCGTTTGGCTTACCCACTCGGTATAACCAAAGATTTTGGTATAAGGCGCGATAAAGCTGTCTTCTTCATTAATTGAAATCAAATGAAATAATTGAGTTCTCATCAGATCATCAAATACCATACGAATAAAACCATCATCTGAAAGTTCCATAATCACGTCTTGTATATCTTGATTGATTGGCATATTCATGCTATCGGTGTGGTTCGTCATAAGCCGTCTCAGTGATTCGGTAACTCATAGACTAAACCATACACGCTAATACACAATTATAATATTGTTATATATAACAGGTTTCCGTCTAGTTTCCATCGAATCAAACACTTATACTACCGAAGCTAAACCATTTTTTTTTAAATACAATACTCAATAAAAGCGTGGCGAAGAAGAAAATTATGAAAATCTGGCAAGAAGATCAGCTCTCGGCACTATCAAACCTCTCTTCAGAACAAGAAGTATTTGAAGAGGTTCGACGGATTGCCTCCAATTTAGGATTTGATTATTGTGCGTATGGTTTACGCATTCCTACAGCAATTGCTGTTCCTAAAATCGTCATGCTGAATAATTATTCACAAGATTGGCAACGTATCTATGCAGAAAAAAACTACTTCGCAGTTGATCCAACTGTGCAGCATTGCATGCATTCTTTAGATCCAATTATTTGGACAGATCCACTATTCACGTCAGCACGCGAATTATGGGAGGATGCCACGTCATTTGGACTGCGTCACGGATGGGTTCAAGCATGTCGTGATGCAAATGGTGTACAAGGCATGTTGAGGCTTGCCCGTTCAGCTGAGTCCATATCGGAAAAAGAACTCCAAAGTAATCATCGTGAAATGTACTGGCTGGCACAAACAGCACATATGGCTATTTCTAAGATAGTGCACGCTAAAATCATTCCAGAGTCACGCGCACAATTGACCCATCGCGAAATTGAAGTTTTACGCTGGACTGCTGAAGGAAAAACCTCTTACGAGATTTCCTGTATATTAAATACGTCTGAGCGAACCATTAATTTTCATATTGCCAATTCAATTCAAAAACTTAATGCAACCAATAAAATCTCAGCGACGATCAAAGCTGCACTATTAGGATTTCTGTAAAGTCGCCATCAATAAATGCTTTTATAATCTTTATTCTTAATATCGACATAGTGTATTATGCGCTCGCACAAAATGATCATTTCTAATGATTGTATGAGCCTTATCGGTCTCAAGTATTTAACGTGATGAAATCATTGTTTTTTACTATTGTTTTTTTGCTACCGTCTCAAACTTCTATGCTATGCTATTCGTGTATTTATAGTCGTTTTAAAATATGGGCCTGTAGCTCAGTTGGTTAGAGCAGCGGACTCATAATCCGTTGGTCCCCAGTTCAAGTCTGGGCAGGCCCACCATATACAAAATAAATTTTAAAATATCTGCTTGTAAAAACTATTTTTCAATTTACAGCATTCCAAGTCTGTATAGTTTTTTTGTCAACATGACATCATATTGAAATCCATCTCTCTACCTATACAGTCTTCGTTTCCATTCCGCACGACTCTATCTTCAAAGATAGTACGTGTTTCAATTTCATTACAAACGAGCTCTCAAAAAACATAAAAATACGATTTAAAAAATTGATTTTGATAGAATTTTTATTTTTTATTACAGAAATTTAATGATTATTCATATCTCTGTCATATTTCAACAATATGCTCCATTACAATTTGAAACAAATCTACTTTCAAGTTACTCATATACCAATTTTTATGGACATATTTCATGAAGCACTCTTTCTTAGTCAAGCCATTAGTGGCAATTATGGCTATTACATCACTCTCTTGTAATTTATC
Source organism: Aquirhabdus sp. (assembly GCA_030150135.1). Lineage (GTDB taxonomy): Bacteria > Pseudomonadota > Gammaproteobacteria > Pseudomonadales > Moraxellaceae > Aquirhabdus. Next base: position 28,174 of record JASLGO010000115.1, on the reverse strand, counting down.
TGGTTGTGGCTCAACCCACGCCTCCGAAGGCATGATTCCAACAGGCGTGCCTCATCTTGATCACGTATGGGTTATCCTGATGGAAAATCACGGTTATGGTCAAATTGTAGGTAATTCTAATGCTCCATATATCAATCAGTTACTCAACTCATCAAACGTAGCAAATAAATACTATGCTGTTGGTCACCCAAGTTTAACGAACTACTTAGAAATCGTTGGTGGTTCTAATTTCGGCATCCAAAGCGATAACAATACAGATTGGCACAATACTACTTGTCAAAGTAACATCGTGGCTGGAACAGATTCCAATGAAAGCTCATCTGCACGAATCTGCCCAATTTCAGGAACAGGAATGGATGCGGCTACGCCAGCAATCGACTACACCAACGAAGTCACAGGAACTGTAGGTAATCCAGCGACAGGTGCATGGAACATTGATGGTACAGCTTCTTTTGCTTCCGCAAATACAGTGGGCAAAAGCATTGCAGACCAACTCAACAGTGCGGGACTTTCATGGAGAAGCTATCAAGAAAATCTGCCTGCCGTTGGAGCAGATAGAATTGATAACAGCGATGGCATTATCTCCAATACCGATGATTTAACTGTGCTCAGTAATCCTCAACCAACGACAAGCAATGTGGTTGCATTGTATGCCTCAAAACATAATCCTTTTGTTTATTTCCAAAGCACACAACAAAATGGATTAGGCAACATGCATGGGTTTGATGGCGTGAATGGTCTGTATGCTGATCTCGCAACTGGCAATGTTCCTGCATACTCATTTATTGCACCAAATCAATGTAATGATATGCATGGTAAAAGTGGTGCAGGTGTCTATTGCGCGTATGACTCAAATAACAATGGTACTCAAACAGGACTTAATCCTGGCTTGATTTATCGTGGCGACCAAACCGTTAAGAAACTTGTAAAGAATATTCAAAGCTCTCCAGTTTGGAGCCAAGGAAATAATGCGATTGTTGTAGTCTGGGATGAAAACGACTACTCAGTGAACATTCCTAATCAGGTTGTTTCATTGGTTCTGAAAAATTATGGCACAAGCTCTGCACACAGTAATACATTTTACACCCACTTCTCTCTCCTAAAAACGATTGAAGCAGGATTTGGGCTACCTTGTCTGAATCATGCTTGCGATACATCTGTACCTGTCATGACAGATCTGTTTAATTAATTAGCTTTTTTTTGTATTGTCTTATTCCCCATCCTCATTGGATGGGGAGTTCTTATTGAGTTCACATATAAAACTCGCAGTTCCTCATTAGTGCAGGTTCTACGTATTAAAAAAATAGTAGCCAAAAAATCTAATGTAATATAAAAACCTACGTCACAAACATCGGCGCAACACCTGCTGCTTCAATCGAGATTTTGACATTGATCGAATGCTTACTATCTATTTTCATCGTTAAATCAGTTTCAAGACTTTGAATAAACGCTTGTTCGAGCATTTCTCTCAAATATTTAAACAAAAGTATCGGAGTATGTTCTGCCAGCCCATTGAGATGAGTTTCGTTACTCGTCTTTTCAATCCAAGTTCCAATTACATAATCCAACCCCCAAGCCGCACCTCTAAGATCAGAACCTGCGATGGCGTACTTAGTTGTAGTTATTGTATCGGGGATACGCCAAGTTATTTCTAATTTAACTGTATCGGTTTCACTAATCACACGATCTGTCATTTTTATTCCTCCATCCATGTAGAGTATCTTCTTCAAAAATAGACCTATCCTTAAATTTAGTCAATAAGGCATTACACTTACAAATCAGGGAAATACCAATAGAATCGTTATGTCAGCAAATTTATTCTATGTTTATTAACACAAAACCTACAAATCAGATCATAAAAATTAAGCGTCAATCCACACTGCTACTTTCGCCATGACAACGTATCCTTTCTTTAATAAAAAGAAATTTATCTTTATATAGCAATACCATACGATCATTAAAAAACTATTCATTTGACTTAATCAATCGATTGACTTTATATTATTCAAACATAATCAAGTTCAAACTCTTTTTAAAAATGATGCCTAAAGAAATTATTGATCAAATCACCTGCGATACACCTGAGCGTGGAGAGATCGCGCGGAAAAAGCTCATTGAAGCAGGCTTAAAAATTTATAGTGCAGTTGGCTACGAAAAAGCTTCAACTCGCCTACTCGCAGCTGAGGCAGGCGTAAACATTGCAGCAATTCCGTATTATTTCGGCAGTAAAGAAGGTCTGTACATCGCTGTCATTGATTCTATTATTGATTATTATCGCGCTGGTCTTGGCGATAGCCTCATTCAAATTCAAACTGCGCTCAATAATCCAAATACAACGACTGAAGAGTTTCGTGCATTGCTTGATCGGTACATGCGAAAAATGATTCGCTTTGTATTGCAAGATACCCAAGAACGTCAGCAAATTTCTCGTATATATACCCGCGAACAGCTTGATCCTACTTCTGCTTTTGAGCGGCTCTATAGTGGTTTTGTTCGTGAGTTACACGAATCTATTGCAGCCTTAATCGCGCAAATTTTGAAAGATCAAATCTCGGCATCTGAAGCAAAAATTGTGGCACAAACACTACTTGGTCAAGTGACCGTATTTAAGTCTTCACGCCGAGCTGTGCTCCACAATATGGGCTGGAAAGACTATCACGAACAAGGCATTACTGAAATTGAAGGCATTGTGATGTTTCAGGTGAACGCCATTATGCACGCCTACCAACAAAAGAGTTCTTCGCTATGACAACTGCTGACCATAACGCCCAAAGTGATGATTCTAGCACCAGTGATATCAAACAAAACTGGATGGGCAGACACCGAAAAGTGTTTACGATCGGAGTTCCTGTATTACTTGTCATCGTTGCTGCATTTCTATATTTGACTGGCGGGCGATACATCAGTACTGATGATGCCTATGTCTCTGCCGCCCGTGTATCCATTAGTCCTAGTATTGCTGGACGTGTGACGGAAGTTGATGTGAGTGACAATCAATTGGTACACAAAGGCGATGTGCTCTTTAAACTGGATGACCGCCCTTTGATCATTGCCGTACATGAAGCAGAGGCTCAATTGGCTTCAGCGCGGTTACAAGTGAACTCAACCAAAGCGGATTACCATCAGAAATCAGCAAGCTCAAAAGCCGCACAAGACTTACTCGCTTATCAGCAACGCGAATATGACCGCCAGAAGAAACTCGCTGCGGCTGGCATTTCATCCCAAGCGCAACTGGATAAGGCTCTGCAACAACTTCAAGCAGCCCAACAACAGATTCCTGCCGCTGAGCAGGATGCTAACTCCGTGCTGGCTAAACTTGGTGGAAACATAGAAATCTCAAGCGATGATACACCCGCGGTAAAAAGCGCCCTCGCTGCCCTTGAACGTGCCAAACTCAATCTGTCCTATACCACAGTCACAGCCCCAATTGATGGGATCGTGACCAAGGTTGAACAGTTACAAGTGGGTGATTACATCGCCGCCGCCGCACCTGTATTTGCTCTCGTTTCCAATACCAACATTTGGATTGAGGCAAATTTCAAAGAAACTGATCTCGCCCATATGCGTGCAGGACAAACTGCGACGATAGACATTGATGCCTATGATCAAACATTCACAGGTAAAGTGATTAGCGTCAGTCCTGGCACAGGATCGTCTTTTTCGCTATTACCTCCTGAAAACTCAACAGGTAACTGGGTAAAAATCGTACAACGTCTACCTGTCAGAATTTCGATTGAGAATCCAGACAAATTACCATTGCATTCTGGTCTCAGCGCACTCGCCAAAGTTGATACCCAATATCATCGTTCGTTATTTGGGTCGTTTGCAAATAGCGGAGCGCATTAATGTCCATTTCGCCAGCATTAAGCAAAAATCGAGGTGTCATCACCATTTCTGTGATGCTGGCAACGATTATGCAGGCGCTCGATACGACAATCGCCAACGTTGCATTACCACGCATGCAAGGCGCACTATCAGCCACTCAAGATCAAATGTCTTGGGTGTTGACGTCATATATCGTGGCAGCCGCAATTACAATCCCACTCACGGGGTGGCTTGCGAATCGTTACGATCGTCGATTTATCTTTCTCATCTCGATTGCAGGTTTTACGATTGCTTCCGCACTCTGTGGCGTGGCTGAAAACCTACCTCAGATTGTGTTGTTTCGATTGCTACAAGGAATCAGTGGCGCGGCATTAGTTCCACTTTCGCAGGCAATTTTGTTTGATATTAACCCTCCCGAACGTCATGGCAGTGCAATGGCCGCTTGGGGCGTTGGTGTCACCATGGGACCTATTTTAGGGCCTGCGTTGGGTGGTTGGTTGACTGAAAACTACAACTGGCGCTGGGTCTTTTATATCAATGTGCCCATTGGAATTTTGGCATTTTTAGGCTTATTGTTCTTTTTGCCAAAGAAAGCTGGAAATCCAAAAAACAAATTCGATTTCTTTGGTTTTATTACCTTAAGTCTTGCCATGGGCGCATTGCAGCTCATGATGGATCGTGGTGAGCTAAAAGGCTGGTTTTCTTCGCCAGAAATTATCATTGAAACTGTCGTGATGGTGGTCTCAATTTATTTGTTTGTCGTGCATATGTTCACGCATAAACGACCTTTTTTAAATCCTGCACTATTTAAAGATGCAAATTTTCTGACCAGCAATCTTTTTATCTTTGTTGTTGGCGTGGCTTTATTTGCAACGCTAGCACTCATTCCGCCCATGCTGCAAGGATTGATGAATTACCCTGTGGTGACAACTGGATTAGTCACGGCTCCGCGTGGCGCAGGGACGATGCTCGCCATGCTGGTTGTAGGACGTTTGGTTGGTCGTTTTGATGCACGCGCACTGATGGCTTTTGGTTTGGTGCTAACGTCGATTTCTCTCTGGCAAATGACACAATTTAGTCTACTCATGGATGAATGGCCGATCATTATCTCAGGTGTTTTGCAAGGCTTCGGAATTGGTCTCGTTTATGTACCACTGAGCACGGTCGCATTTGCGACATTATCGACCAGTTTGCGCAATGAAGGCACGGCTTTCTTTAACCTGATGCGAAATATGGGCAGTAGTATTGGAATCTCGATGGTGCAAATTCTACTCACCCAAAATACCCAGATTATGCATGCTAGCCTTGCTGAAAAAATCACACCATTTAACACAGCTGCACAGCCTGCTTTGCAAATGGAACATGTAGATCTCAGCACGACCTCAGGTCTCGCCCTACTCAACAGTGAAATTACGCGACAAGCGGCAATGGTAGCGTATATCAATGATTATCAACTCATTATGATTTTGACAATCGCATTAATTCCAATGCTACTTTTCTTAAGAAAAGCACAGCAAAAACCTTCTAGCGAACATCCAGCGGTTATGGAATAAGGTAGTCTCATATGTATCCATCAACACATCATTCAATGAAATTACTCCCTTCAGTCATCCTGACCGCATTTTTATCTGCATGCACGGTTGGACCTAATTTTGTCGCACCTCAACCTCCAGCAACAAAACACTTTACCCAAGAAGGTGATCAGCTCAACACTGATTCTCAGCATCTTGTCATGGATAAAAAGGTCTCTGCGGATTGGTGGTTATCTTTTCAGTCACCACAACTGAATAATGTCATGCAACAAGCTTTGGCAGGTAACCACAATCTTGCCAGCATGCAAGCGACTTTATTAGAAGCTCAAGCACAAGTAGAAGCTGCCTCAGGCGCGCTTGACCCACAAGTATCTTTAGGCGCATCCGCAGGTCGGCAAAAATATGGCAAATCTCTTTTTGGTCCAAGCGACTTTCATATTCCGCCGTTTACTTATTATTCGGTTGGACCGCAGGTAAGTTATTTACTCGATTTTGCTGGTGGGAAACAACGCGGTATTGAGCAGCAAAAAGCTCTCGCTCAATATCAGGTCTATCAAACCAGTGCCGCTAAATTGTCATTAACAGGCAATGTTGTTTCTCAAGTGATAGGGATCACATCAGCGAAAGCGCAGATTGCAGTGATTGAACAAATCATTGCTGATGACCAAAAAAGTATTGCTCTTATTCAAACTGCAAAAGCAATTGGATCAGCAACTCTGCCAGACTTACTGAGCGCACAAAGCCAACTTGAGGCCGACCAAGCGTTGTTGCCTGCTTTACAGCAACAATTAAGCACTGCAACACATGCTCTGGCAGTTTTAGTCGGTCAAGCTCCAGCAGATTGGCACGCGCCTAACTTCACCTTTGCAGAGTTTCATTTACCATCCGAATTACCGCTGAGTCTACCGTCTGAACTCGTACGCGAACGTCCTGACATCATGGCTGCCGAATCGCAACTTCACGCGGCTAGTGCAGCAATTGGTGTTGCTACGGCAAACCTCTATCCGAGCCTGACGCTCAGTGCCAATATGACTCAGCAGGCATTAACACATGCAAAACTGTTTGATATCTCATCAAATGCATGGGCATTGGCTGGCGGATTAAGTGCACCATTATTTAACGGTGGGACATTACAAGCGCAAAAGCATGCTGCCGAAGATGCTTATCAAAGTGCTTTAGCAAACTATCAACAAGTTGTCTTGCAATCTTTTGGTCAAGTAGCCGATGTATTAAAAGCTCTTGAGCATGATGATCAACAAATCCAGGCTCAAAAGCGTACATTAAATACAGCTGAATCAACATTTAATCTCACACAAACCAGCTATCAGCTTGGTAATATCGGTGTGCCACAAGTTCTGTATGCAGAGCGGCAATATCATGAAGCAGCATTAACAATGGTACGCGCTCAAATCCAACAATATCAGGATACTGCATTGCTCTATCTTGCACTAGGTGGCGGTACTTTATTGCAGAATAGTTAAAACATTGATCTCTAGATATATAAAAAAACCGCCATACTTTTCAACTTAAGAATGGCGGTTTTTATTTATTTTATTAAGACTTAGATCAAATCAGCGAACATATTCATATTCAACATCATAATCATCTTCGTTCCAATCATCCCAATCGTCATCATCACCTGCCGCAGCGCGGGCTGCTCGGCGAGCTGCACGATGCGCTTCACGTTGTGCCAGTGAGTTCTCACGTGTTTCCTGCTCTAAACGCTGACGACGCTGACGCTGTGCTTCAGCAAAATCTGGTTCTTCTGCCTCACGTTCACGTTCTAGATCAATTTGATCCATAAGGTAATACACAACTGCTTTGGTACCTTCGCCAGTCAGACCCGAAGTGCGAAATACAGGGCCTGTCCAACCCAACTCAGCAACAATATGTGTGCAAATCGCGTTGTGTTCTTCCTCTGGAACTTGATCGAGCTTATTTAAAACCAACACAACAGGTAATTCAGCCAATGCTGGCGAGAAGCGCTCCAACTCATCCATAATCACTTTTGCATTATGTGCTGGATCAGATTGATCCATAGGCTGAACATCGATGAGATGTAATAAAATCCGCGTACGCGCAAGATGCTTCAAGAAGCGAATACCAAGCCCTGCACCTTCTGCCGCACCTTCAATCAATCCAGGAATATCTGCCATCACAAATGAACGATAACGATCGGCATCCACTACTCCCAAATTCGGAACTAGTGTCGTGAATGGATAATCTGCCACTTTTGGCTTTGCTGAACTAACTGCACGGATAAAGGTTGATTTACCCGCATTCGGTAAACCCAACAAACCCACATCAGCAATTACTTTTAGCTCTAAACGAATATCACGTGCTTCACCTGCAAAACCTGGCAAGGCTTTACGTGGTGCACGATTCGTCGATGTCTTAAAATGAGTATTGCCCAAACCACCGCCACCACCTGCAGCAACCAGCAGGCGATCACCAGCTTGAGTTAAATCCCCAATCACATCACCTGTTGCCACATCCACAACTGTTGTTCCGACTGGAACTTTCAAAATGACATCAGGCGCACCGCGACCTGAACAGTTCGCACCGCGACCATTATTGCCACGCTCTGCACGGAATTTACGGGTATAGCGATAGTCCACTAAAGTGTTTGCATCGACGTCAGCTTCGATGATGATGTCACCACCCTTACCGCCGTCGCCGCCATCTGGACCGCCAAACGGAATATATTTCTCACGTCGAAAGCTGGCTACGCCATTGCCGCCTGCACCTGCTTCGACATAAATTACTGCTTCATCGACAAAGCGCATGGCATTGCTCCCGTAAAAACACAAAATAAGGTAGAAATAGCATCTAGCTATTTTCAAGACCGCATATTATGCCACATTTGCTACTTAGATAGTTTGATTGAATGAATGTTATATGGATTAAGCGTCCAGTCCGCTGTTTTAAACTTTAATGAGATTCGTTAAATACTACATCATCAGCATATTCTTCTATGATTTCAGGGTAAATCACTTCCTGATTAAATTCCATCTCCTCACCTGAACCATCATGAAAATCTACAGTTTGATCGTATTCCAGCCCAAAAAGGTTTTCCACATACAATAATGTTACCTTGTAGCCCGCAGATTGATGAATCGTCTGCTCTACAATATTTCGAGGCAAAGCTAATTCACTGTGTGCTTCTAGCCAAATATGAGCTGCAATGGTCTCAAAATCACTCACAGCACTCCCATTAATTCGACTAGAAGAACGTAAAGGTAAAGCTTGATCCTTGCGAACTTTTAAAGCGTAAGGCATTTCTTGAGTTTTCACCCAGTAACGCACGATATTATTATGAGAAAATACAAACGCTAAGGGTTTATCTGACAACGCTTTATAACGATGAACCGTTGCCTCAAAACTGACATCAAACGTCTCACTTAAATGCGTTAAAGCATTCAATGTTGGCGTTTCAAAATGATCAACCAAACTCTTAAATGCTGGGCTTGGCATGAGTAATTCAGATGCAAATGCATTAGCCTCAGTCTCAATCGTGACCAAATCAGGCGCAAGTCCGCGATTTAAACCGCTGTCTTTGATATCTGAAGATTTACAACTGAATCTTTGTTGACGATGCCAAGGTAATAAAAAGTGACCTAGCTCATGTGCGATTGTAAAACGCCGTCGGCGTGGTGAAGTTCCTGCTTTGATCATAATCGCACCACGCGACTTTTCAGGGTTAGTAATGAGCATTCCTTCAAAACCATCTGTTGAAAGCTCGCTAATGGATTCAATTCCCGCAAGCTCAACAAAACGCTCTAAAGGTGTTGGATATGAAAGATTAGGATTCTGGCGCAAGATCTCTTCTACGACATCTGATGGTGTTTTATAATCCTCAAGCTCCATCAAATCTAGTAAAAGTTCTGTACTTGCGCTTCCTGTCACGTTCCCTTGCCTCGTAGTGTTTTCATCACGTTAAGTATCACTTCTTGGTCCTTCTGGTCAAGCGATTTCAAATCCCGATAAAACACCATCGCTTCATCATTCAAACCGGGCTCGGATTGGTTAGGATCAATCAGATAATCAATGGTCACTTTATAGTAATCCGCAATTTTCTTCAGCAACTCCGCAGATGGGTTTGCGCTCTTCCCCTTCTCCAACTCCCAAATATGAGTCTTTGTAATTCCTATATTATCAGCGACTTGTTGTAATGATTCGCCTTTCTGGGCACGTAAATCATAGAGTTTCGAGCCTAAGGACATTTGTAATCTCCGAAAAAATAAATTATGTGAATTATAAAGGTGTTAGCCGATATGCGTAAGATACACCCGAACATATATGTATGTCACTAGTTGACAACTTAATTCGTTAGATATATCTTACGTTTTAGTTAGATTAAATCCATGATACACAATTTCAATACGACCATGAAGAGGCGACATTATGAATAAGCACAATCAAACTGCCGTTTTTTATCAAGAAAAATGGGATATGCAATTCGGGCACTCATCACAACTTTTTAGAAAAAGTTTTGAAAATGGTTTTCATAAATATGTCGCAAAACATTTCGAGGAAGGTTTTTCTACCAATAGTTCCTCCACGATTCATACGCCATTTGCACAAACAAAGAACACACAAAATCGCTGGAAAGCTTTATTACTCAGCATGACTTCACGTCAAAAAATGAAAACGATTCAAGCTGAAAGTATTCTAGATAAGGCTTTTCCACTACAGGATATTCAAAACGTCGTAGAACGAATGATGCATGATTTAAAACAAATCACTGATTTTGAAGAAATCCGCTCGACGTATCAAATTACGGAAGCCCAAATTGCTCAATGTTGTCATGACATTAGAGTCTTAGCTGAAGGCGGTTATTTAGAGTTTGTTGATATTTGTCTACTCAGTCATGATGACAAGCATACTCATCGAGTTGAACAAAAAGCATATCGTTTTGAAATGAATAGTGCAGGAAAAAAAGTCAGAACAAATCGACCTAATAGTGTGTTCCTGTCTCAGGATGATAAATCTCAGCCTGCTCTTCGAATCGTTCTGAAATACAATGCCAATTACACACGCGATGCGCAAATTGACCTAGATTCACAATTGGTTGCAACATGGAAGGCAGCCTATTGTGACATCACACATCGTCCTTTACGTGCGGATATTGATCGAGATTATTCGTGTAATGGTTATGCGATTCAACGAAAGATTTTTTGCTAATGACCTTACTCATTCCAAAAACTAGAAAACCCGCCGTAGCGGGTTTTTCTAATAACTCAAATGATTTGATTTACATGGTTACGAATGTGCAAAATTCTTTTGCAATCGTCCGCGGATTTTTTCAATCAGTGCAGTCAGTTCAAGTCTCAACAACAAACGAACCGCTTTAGGAAAATCAGATCGTTTATTTTTGAATGTAAGCATCAAAAACTCTATTTTATTTGCATATGACAAATGAGGACTTGCACCCTCAATTGCCAATTGTAAACAGAAGCGATCAAGTTCAAGATCAATTTGAGGTGCAACGTATGGCTCATCTAAAACGGTGTTAAAGGTTGTCATATTGCGCAGGCTCCAGAGAGTTTCATAGAAGTTACAAGGTAGTAGATAAGCAGTTTTTGTGCCAATGCTTAAATCTACTTTGTATATATGAAACTAATAAGAAACCTCGCAACAAACCGCCTATATTTCGTACACTTAGGATCTTTAATGTGACCAAGTGTGCAAAAAATGAGTTACATGTATCAATGGTTATTCACCACGACGCCATGTTGTACCGTTTTTACTATCTTCAAGCACAACACCAGCTGCCAATAAGTCTTTACGGATTTGATCAGCCAAAGCAAAATCTTTTGCAATCTTGGCATTTTGACGTGCTTCGATTTGCAGTTCGATTTGCTCTGCCGTGAGTCCTTGCCCAGCATCTGCTTCACCTTGCAAAAACTCAACTGGATTACTTTGCAATAAACCCAATACTGCACCAAGTTTTTGCAAAACGTCAGCAAGAGCACATGCTTGAGCACGTTCTTCTTTAGATTCAAGTCGTAATATACGATTGATTTCACGGGTTAATTCAAATAGCACAGCGATCGCTTCTGGCGTATTAAAATCATCATTCATTGCTGCATTAAAACGCGCTTCAATATTTTCAGCTAAAGCTTTGTTTTGCTCATTCAGCGCCATATTTGTTTCATGTAACTCATTAACAGCTTTTAAAGTCTGATAAAAACGAGAAAGCGCTTGTTTCGCATCTTTGAGCGCACTATCAGAAAAATTTAGTGGACTACGATAATGACTGCCGACGATAAAATAACGAATTACTTCTGGTGCAAATTGCTGCATCACATCACGAATCGTGAAGAAATTGCCTAATGACTTCGACATTTTCTCACCATCGACATTCACAAAACCCACATGCAACCATGTATTGACATAAGTTTCGCCTGTTGCTGCTTCACTCTGTGCAATTTCATTTTCGTGGTGTGGGAATAACAAATCGCCACCGCCACCATGAATATCGAAGTGATTCCCTAAATTACATGTCGACATTGCAGAACATTCAATATGCCAACCTGGACGGCCTTTCCCCCACGGCGACTCCCATGCAGGCTCATTTGGTTTTGCTAATTTCCACAATACAAAATCCGATGGATTTTTCTTATCGGAATCCACATCAACACGCGCACCTGCCTGCAAGTCATCCTGTGCACGACCAGAAAGCCGCCCATATTTAGGAAAAGAATTAACGGAGTAATACACATCGCCATCTTCAACAGCATAAGCATGATCCTTTTGGATCAATGTACCAATCATGCTCTGCATTTCATCAATGTATTCAGTTGCAAGTGGCGACAAATCTGGACGTGCACAACCTAGACGATCAGCATCTTCATTCATCGCATCAATAAAGCGTGAAGTCAGTGTTTGAATGGTTTCTTTGTTTTCATTGGCGCGAGCAATAATCTTATCGTCAATATCTGTAATATTGCGCACATATTTGACTTGCCAGCCCTGTGACCGCAAGAAGCGCACCATATAATCAAACGACACCATGACACGCGCATGTCCGATATGACAGTAGTCATAAACAGTCATGCCACACACATACAGCCCAATCTGCCCTGCAACGCGCGGTACAAAAACCTCTTTGCGACGGGTTTCAGAGTTATATAAAGATAATGAACTCAAATTAGAGCTTGGTGAAGTGTGCTGCAATTCGTGTGACATGAAGCATCTTTTAACAACAGACAAAAGAAAATAGACAGAAAAGAAAAGTGGAACATTATATGATAAGTGCTTAAGCCTAGCGCGATAAATTAACATAACTTATTCGGTTAGCGGCAGATTCAAAATATTTAGCATTCAAGATTTAAAGATTTTTTAAAAGAATTATTGATGAATCAATAACCAAGAATCTGCTACAAAAGCAACTGTTATACACCAAATGACTGTAGAATCACTTTGCGTTCGCTTTGTGCTTTTTGTCATAATGCATCATCTTTATATCAATACATTGAAAGTTGTTCGTCAACTTGGATCACTCAATGCCTACTACACCGATTCAACTTACACCGAACCGTTTACTCAACTCTGCCTTGGCAACGATTGCAACAGAACAACATGCTTTGGATGTTTTGAAGGGTGAACTGGATCATCGTTTCGAAGATGCATGCCGTTTGCTTCTTGCTTGCAAAGGTAAAGTTGTCGTCACTGGCATGGGTAAATCTGGGCATATCGGACGTAAAATTGCAGCGACCTTTGCTTCAACTGGGACGCCTGCTTTTTTTATGCACCCTGGTGAAGCAAGCCATGGTGATTTGGGAATGCTCACTAAAGATGATGTATTGATCGCAATTTCTAATTCTGGTGAAAGCAGTGAAATTTTGACGTTACTTCCCGTGATTAAGCGCCATTTGATTCCACTCATTACCATTACCAGTGGTCAAAATTCAACAATGGCACGTTTTGCTGATGTCGCATTAACACTGGGTGACAGCCCAGAAGCTTGTCCTCTTGGACTTGCACCAACATCAAGTACAACAACAACACTCGTATTGGGTGACGCTTTAGCCGTTGCATTATTAGATGTCCGTGGGTTCACGGCAGATGATTTCGCGCTATCTCATCCAGGCGGTGCTTTAGGTCGACGCTTATTAACTCGCGTCACAGATATCATGCATGATGGTGACTTGATCCCTATTGTAAAAGCAGGAACTTCTCTCGCCGACTCTTTACTTGAAATGACTCAGAAAGGTCTTGGCATGACTGCAATCGTAGATCAAAATCATAAATTGTTAGGGTTATTCACCGATGGTGATTTACGCCGAGTACTCAAACAATCTGTTCTATCACACGATTTATTAAACCAACCGATTGAACATTTAATGACTAAGAATCCAGTCACTGTATCGCCACAAATATTGGCAGCTGAAGCATTAGCCGTCATGGAAAAGCGTAAAATTAACAGTATCTTGGTTTTAGATAAAGAACAACAACTCGTCGGTGCACTGAATATGCACGATCTTCTACAAGCAGGGGTCATGTAAATGGCATCGTATAGCGTGCAAGAACGCGCAAGACAAATTCGTCTGTTAGTTTTAGATGTCGATGGTATTTTAAGTGACGGTCGCTTGACCTTTACCAATACTGGTGATGAGCTGAAGTCCTTTGATGTTCAAGACGGTTTTGGATTGAAATGCATTCAAGATGCTGGCATCCAAGTCGCCGTGATTACAGGACGTTCAAGTTTGATCGTCCACCATCGAATGCAATCACTCAAAATTCCTCATATTATCCAAGGTCGTGAAGACAAAGGCATTGCGCTTCGTGAATTGTGCGATGAAATTGGAATTGATTTACAAGAAACTGCTTATATGGGTGATGACTGGCCTGATCTAACAGCTTTAGGACTTGTCGGTTTGGCATTGACCGCTCCAAATGCGCATGTCGAAGTACGCAAGCGCGTACATTTGGTGACGCAAGCTCGCGGCGGTCAGGGCGCAGTACGTGAAGTATGTGACTTACTGCTCGTTGCACAAGGTAAATATGACGAGGTTCTTGCACATTACACACGCTCATTCAGCGAGAACTCTATCCACAATAAGAGTCATTCATGAGTACGAGTCGGCTCTACTTAATCGCGCTTATTTTCATAGGCGTTGCTGTGCTTTTTTACACCTTAAATCGTGAAAAAGTAAAGCCTGCTGTGGCAACTCATTCCGATATTGATTTTTCAGCGACATCAATTGTCGCCATTCAAACAGATGATCAAGGTTTAGTTCAACGCACATTGAACGCAAATACGCTACGCCACTATCCACAAGATAATCGGATGGAACTCGATCGAATCACAAGCTTCTTATATAAACAAGGCGTGCCCCAAACGACCCTCGTTGCAGACCATGCGGTCAGTTTGCAAAATAATGATAAAGTGATACTCACAGGTAATGTACATGTGCAACAATTAGCTTCGTACCAACATGCTGCAACCGATCTTTATACAACGATATTAAATGGATATCCTAAAACCAAAACAATTGATACAGATCAAGTTGTGACAATCAAAAGTGCTCAATCCAATGTTGTTTCACAAGGCGTTCGCGCTGACTTGAATACAGGTCAATACGAACTTATTAAACCCAAAGGCGTTTATATCACGCCTCAACGCCCATAGATCAGTGTAACAAGGTTAATTATTATGGCTCGTATCTTACTCCCGCTTGTAAGTGCTTTATTGGTGACAACATTGGTACCAGTAGCATATGCGCTCGATAGCGATCGTGATGCGCCAGTACACCTCGAAGCTGATCATGCAACTTATAATCAGCAAACAGGCGTGACTATATACACAGGAAATGTCATCGTCACCCAAGGCACAATCCGCGTACAAGCTGATAATGTTGTGGCAAATCTTGATGCAAACCGCACCATTAAAAATGTCACAGCCACTGGAAAACCCGCTAAATTTCAACAAAAAGTTAGCCCAGACAAAGGCATTGTTTTTGGCGATGGTGATCAACTTTATTATGATGCAACTACATCACAGTTGACGCTGACGGGTCACGCACATCTCACTCAAGACGGCGCAAGCTTTAATGGCAATACCCTGCGTTATGGAATGGCGCAAGGCGATATTGAAGGAAATGGTAATACCCAGCAACGTGTACAAATGGTGATCCCACCAAGTGCAACGCGCTCTAGTACTCCTACGAAGCTAACGCCTAAGTCAGCCGTAGCACCAACAACAGCGACTCAAACTACGCCTCAACCCAAATAAAACAGAATGAAATACACTTTCATTCTTAAATCATAGGTTCCAATAATGCCCTCACAATCGTCAACTCAAATGCCGCGTAAGGTTTTGACCATTGAAAATCTCGCAAAGACATACGACAAACGCCAAGTCGTGCGTGATGTATCATTTCAACTAACCAGTGGTCAGATTGTAGGTTTATTGGGACCAAATGGTGCGGGAAAAACAACAAGTTTTTATATGCTTGTTGGATTAGTGCAAATGGATCATGGTCGTATTTTTTTAGACGACAAAGATCTTTCCCCGCTCGCAATGCACGAACGCGCTCGACGCGGGATTGGCTACTTGCCACAAGAACCATCTATTTTTAGAAAGTTATCAATTGCTGATAATATTATGGCAATCCTTGAGACCCGCACAGATCTCACCAAAGCTCAAAAAAATGCCAAATTGGAATTACTACTTGAAGAGTTCCAAATTACGCATATTCGTAAATCTCTGGGCATGAGTGTTTCTGGTGGTGAACGTCGACGTGCTGAAATTGCTCGTGCACTTGCCTTAGATCCAACATTTATTTTGCTGGATGAACCTTTTGCTGGAGTTGATCCAATTTCGGTTGCGGAAATTAAAAAAATTATCGAAGGTCTAAAATGTCGTGGAATCGGCGTGCTCATTACTGACCACAATGTCCGCGAAACACTCGCGATTTGTGAAAAAGCGTATATTGTCAGCGAAGGTGCCGTCATTGCAGAAGGTACGCCTGATGAGGTTCTTGCCAATGAGTTGGTTCGCCAAGTCTACTTAGGCGATGACTTTAGATTGTCATAACAGTCTTATTAAAAAATTTAATACAGACGAATAAGTTGCATCTGATATTGTCTAAAAATGTCTATCAAAAAACTAGGATATGATGATGCAGCTTACTCACTTTGCTTTTAAACACACGGCCATTTCTCAAACCATTAAATCCGTAACGCTCATAAGCGGCATTCTATTCAGCTTATCGGCCTTTGCAGACAACTCACAAACAATCAATGCTGTAGGTCAATTTGCGAGTGCAATGGGCGCTCAGGGCGGGACTCATGCAGACATGTACAACCAGATTGGACAAATTGCGGGTGCAATGAATGGTCAACAAAGTACAACTGCTGCAAACCAAACCACAGGCTCACTAGGACAAGCTGCACAATATGCAAGCGCCCTGGGAATTGGCGCGGGTTCAACAGCAAATGCTCCTCAAACAACCCCACCAGTTCTGTATTCAGATAATGATCTAAAAGCAATGGATTGTATGAATCTCGAACTTGCAAGTACGCGTCAAAACAACGCGATTACTCAAACCAAAAACAACGCAACAGATTTACTTGCTGCGGAAAAAGAAGCTGAAGGACAGCCCAAAAGTAAAGCAAGTGCCGCTGCAGATATAGGCGCAATGCTGCTTGCTCAACGTGGAGGCAAAGCTGGCGAATATGCAAAAATGTATCAAGGTATGCAAGGTGATCCCAATGCAACAAGCAATGCGCTTGATATAGAAATCAAAAACCTCACCAAAATGAATGAGCAAGCCTCTGAAATTAAGATTTATCAGAAATATAAAAACTGCCCAGGTGCAGTAGTCGCCGCGCCTCCAGTCGTACAAGCAGCTCCAGTTGCAGTAACACCTGCCGTTGCAGCAACGACATCCACAGCGACTAAGAGCACAGCCACCAAAAAGAAAACTAAAAAGAAAGTCGTCAAAAAAACAGCAAATTAAGCAAAGCTTTTTGCGTTATAAAACTCACACAGAAACTAAAAAAGAAGGCTTAAAATTGAAGCCTTCTTTTTTATTAGGGTGTGTGTTGTGATAGTTTAGAACCAATCAACTTACAAAACTCTCACTCCCACCACGGATAAAAACTGGGCATCGATGAAGCCTTCCCATTGAACTGAGCATCACGTTTTTCTAAAAACGAATTCACACCTTCTTTCCCATCCGCAATACTAGTATAAAACATCGCCAGCGAATCCACATTGTGCGCATCGCGTGGATGCGGCGCAGCACTATTGCGATACATCATCTGACGCATCAAGGCTGTCGCAACAGGTGACTTCCCTTGAATCATCCGCTTCGCCAATGCTTGCGCTTCAGCAACCAACTGATCTGCTGGATAAATCGCCTTGACTAAACGCCCAGTTAGCGCTTCTTGTGCTCCAAAAATCTCAGCGGTATAGACCCACTCTAAGGCTTGCTGCATACCCACAATTCGAGGTAAAAACCAACTCGAACACGCTTCATTACAGATACCCAATTTGCCGAACACAAAACCCATTTTTGCCTTTTCAGATGCCAGACGGACATCCATTGCCAAGGTCATCGTCAATCCAATACCGACTGCTGCACCATTGATCGCGCAAATCACAGGTTTTTTACATTCAAAAATCGATAACGTCACTCGCCCACCTGTATCTCGCACGCCATCTTTAATTTCAGACTCTTCGCCTCGCTCTTGTAAGTCTTTCAGTGTTGGCTGCAAACTTTCATCTAAACCAAACACATTGCCTTCGCGACTCAAATCCATGCCTGCACAAAATGCTCGTCCTGAGCCTGTGACGACGATCGCACCGATCGCATCATCTTCACTCGCTTTAGTAAAGAAATCGACGAGCTCATTTGCCATCTCGACCGTGAAGGAATTCATTTGATCAGGACGATTGAGTAGTAACGTC
Organism: Aquirhabdus sp.; assembly: GCA_030150135.1. Taxonomy (GTDB): domain Bacteria; phylum Pseudomonadota; class Gammaproteobacteria; order Pseudomonadales; family Moraxellaceae; genus Aquirhabdus. Next base: position 9,895 of record JASLGO010000115.1, on the reverse strand, counting down.
AAAACACCATCTGTCAGTGTCGTATGTAAGGTGTTGTATTGATAGTCCATATCGTCCTCTGAGGAAATTAATTCTGGATAAGAGTACATCATTTTCTAAATATAAAAATGTACAACATGATGACTAATTCCGATCAAGCCATCATGATTCTACTCTGACTATGACTCGTTTTTACACTGTATATCACATCAAAAACTCATCATTATGAACAACTCAGCATGACTTCATTAAATTACATGTCCATTCTTGCAAGTTATTGAACCAATGCTGAAAATCAACATTATTCAAAGGATGACCATCCCAATCCTTTGCGATACAATCAGTTTGCTTCAAACGATTTACATCAAACTGCATACATCAAAAAGCACCCATGAAATCTGGCAGAACATTCACTCTATGAAAATCATCCACACTTCCGACTGGCACCTCGGTCAACATTTCATGGGTAAAACAAGGCAAGCGGAACATCAAGCATTTCTCGCTTGGTTGATCGCACAAGTTGTCGAGTATCAGGTGGATGCAGTCATCATCGCAGGAGATATTTTTGATACAGGCACGCCGCCCAGTTATGCGCGTGAAATGTACAACGAATTTATTGGTGATTTGCATGATGTGGGCACCAAACTGGTCATTCTTGGAGGAAATCACGATTCGGTTGCTATGTTGGGTGAAAGCAAAAATATCTTGTCTCGTTTGAGTACAATCGTCATCCCTTCAGTAACAGAAACCATTGATCAGCAGCTCATCGTCCTTGAAAATCGACAAGGAAAACCTGCGGCATTGCTTTGTGGTATTCCATTTATCCGCGCGCGTGATGTGATGCAGAGCGTGGCAGGTCAAAATGCTCAGGAAAAACAGTTCACATTACAAGAAGCAATTCTCAATCATTATCAACAACTTTTCCAACTTGCTGAAGCAAAACGTTTAGAACTCGACTCTCAACTACCCATTATCGCAACGGGTCACCTCACGACCGTCGGTGCTAGTGCAAGTGAATCTGTGAGAGAAATCTACGTTGGTTCATTGGAGGCTTTTCCTACAGCGGCGTTTCCACCTGCTGATTACATCGCATTGGGTCATATCCACCGCCCGCAAAAAGTAGGCGGTCTTGAACATATCCGCTATAGCGGTTCTCCTATCCCACTGAGTTTCGACGAGATCGGTAAACCAAAAGAAGTTTTATTGGTGGAATTCGATGAGCTGGGATTGAAAGAAATTACGCCTCTGTTTGTTCCTTGTTTCCAACCACTCGTGACCATCAAAGGAAACTTAACTGAGTTAGAAAGGCAGATTGCTGAAGTTGCAAAGCTAGGTACTCCTGCCACTCCGGTTTGGCTAGAAGTCACAGTCAAAGATGATGACTATCTGTCAGATCTGCAACCGCGTATTGAAGCTATTTGCGAGAAATTTCCTGTTGAAGTATTACGGATTCGACGTGACCGCAGTGAGAATGTGGCACGTTTACAGGCTTTTGACAAAGAAACACTCAGTGAGTTAACCACGTTGGATGTCTTTGAAAAACGTCTTGCCCAAGAAGAATTAGAACCCGAAATAGTCAAACAGCTGCATGTCCGTTATCGCAGTGTGATTGAGCGCCTGCACGGAGATACGGGAGATGCACAATGAAAATATTAAAGTTGCGACTAGAAAATCTAAACTCACTCAAGGGGAAATGGGAAGTCGACTTTACCCAATATCCGTTTAAAGATAACGGGTTGTTTGCCATTACAGGTCAAACAGGCGCAGGAAAATCCACCTTGCTGGATGCCATTTGTCTTGCCTTATACCACGAAACGCCGCGCCTCAAAATTAATGCCTCAACCAATCAAATTATGACCCGTCATACTTCGCATTGTCTTGCTGAAGTAGAGTTCGAGGTCAAAGATAAAATCTACCGAGCATTCTGGAGTCAGCGTCGATCACGGGATAAAAGCGACGGCAAATTGCAAGATCCTAAAGTAGAATTGGCGGATGGAAATGGCGACATTCTTGCTAGCCAAACAAAGGAAAAACTGACAAAAATAGAAGAAATTACTGGGCTAGATTTTGCACGATTCACCAAATCGATGATGCTCGCGCAAGGGGGCTTTGCTGCTTTCCTCAATGCGAATGCCAATGAACGTGCAGAACTTTTAGAAGAACTCACTGGAACAGAAATTTATGGTCAAATTTCTGAATATGTATTCAATCAGGTTCGAGATGACAAGCAAGCATTAGCCCAATTACAAGCTCAGGCATCAGGCATGGCGTTGTTGAATGAAGAACAACGCCAGACCAAACTAGAGGAAATCACTGCACTCAAATCTCAATCAGAACACGCTCAAAATACACTCAATATTGCTCAACAATACAGACAATGGAGACGTGATTTAGCGCAATCTGAAAAAGACAAAATTACAGCCGAGGAAACACTACAAAACGCCAATCATGCCCTCAACCAAGCCGCACCAGATCTAGAGCGGCTAGCAAACAGTGTCCCTGCCGAAGCAATTAAGCCTTTGTTTCAGGATTGGCAACGCGCAGAAAAACTCTGCTCTACCACCCAAACGGCACTTCAGACAGTACAGCAAGACTTGGATACTACACGGCAGCAGTCGATCACCCGTCATTGGCAAGCGCATCAAATCTCTGCACAGATTGTGCAGGTCAACCAATTACAACTGACTAAGTTCTTAGATGATCAACAGCAACAAACCGAATGGTGTGAACAACACAATCATTATGCGCAGCTTGGAGAAAAACTCGGGATTTGGCGCGGACAGTTTGAACAGCAAGCCAAACTAGAATCCGATCTCCAAACGCAGAATAACGCCATCATTAAATTAAACGATGAAATGAGCCTGCGGAATCATGAGATTATTCAGCAACAAAAAAAATATGATGCGGCAAAAACTGCCGTAAGTCAGGCAAGCGAGACAGTCAATACGGCGACAATTCGATTAGATACACTTTTAGGAGGGCAAACGATACCGACACTTCGCAGCCAATGGCAAACAAGTCAACAACATCTGCAAATGCTGAAAGATCTTGTCATTAACGCAACTCAGCTCAGAACACTGTCTTTGCAACAAGTGACTGATCAAAACAATCTCACACAGATTGAAAAAAAGATCACTGAACAAGATCAGCTCCTCACCCAACTGCGCGCGCAATACAAACAAGTCGACGAACAGGTCAATGATAAGAAAAAATTACTAGAGCAAGAACAGCGTATTCGCAGTCTGGATGAACAACGTGCGTCCTTGCAAGCAGGAGATGCTTGCCCGCTGTGTGGATCAACCGACCACCCTGCGATCAAGGCATATCAGGCACTCGATATTTCTGCAACTCACACTGCATTAAAAGCTAAAGAAGACGAACTTGTCGCTTTAAGGGAAAAAGGTCAACAGGAAAGAATCGAACTTGAAAAGTTAAAAAAAGACCAAGAACAACTCGTTAAAACAATATCAGCTTCAAAACTGGAATATGAAACCGTTTTGCAAGCGTGGCAAAATATTGCCCTATCTCTCCAACCCAACCAAACACTCAACCAGAATGCATGGCAAACCCCTGATCTGCTGCACAACCTAAATGAAGAAGCATTAAAGGATAATGAGCACATTAACAGAACGTTGAAAGTAGCTGAAGAAGCTGAAAGAGCACTTGAGCAAGCCAAACAAACCGCGCATCAACACACCTTACGCAGTCAAGCAGAACAAAATCAGTTAAATCTCTTACAACAAGCTCAAAAAAATAGTGGCGAAAATCTAGCAGCACTGCAAACAAAACAAGCTGAAACAAGGCAGGCAGAGACTACGCTGAATCAGCAAATCGTCACCGAGATTTCCAAGGCAGGTTTCACTGTTCCGACAGACTCAAGCTCTTGGCTATTAGAACAAGAACAAGCATGGAAAAAATGGCAGCAGACTCAGCAAACCTTACGACAAACTTCTACGGAAATTGCTCGTCAACAAACCGCACTCACTAACCTGACTCAACAAGCACAGGAATGGCAAAGTCGTTGGCAAAAATTGGGCGAAGCTGACCTCACGTCATATCATTCAGATTCAGATAGAAATGCCAGCGATACATTAAAAGATTGCATCTCTGCAATTGAACAGCTAACCAACAAACAATCACAATTAGCAGGTCAATATCAGCAACTACAATCAGACTTCAAGGCACATCAAAACCATTTACTCACCGCTGAAAGTGCTTGGAATACCGCACTAACTACGAGCGTATTTACTGATTTAGCAGCATTTCAATCTGCATTAATCTCCGACGAAGATCGACACCATCTCAGCAAGTTAAAAGAACAACTGAATCAAGCCGTAACGTTTGCCAAGGCAACACAACAATCCACTACTGACAAATATATTCAGCAGCAACAACTTGCGCTCACCTCACTGACTTTGGTGGAACTTGAGCAACAGATCAAAGAATTTGATGAGAAACGTCAAGAAGTATCTCGCCAATTAGGCGCACTTCAAACCCAGTTGGCGGACGATGACCAACGTAAAGGGAATCAGCAAGCCTTACTGACTCAAATTGCGCAACAAACTGCTGAAATTGATATATGGGAACGACTCAATAGCCTCATCGGTTCTGCAAAAGGTGACAAATACCGCAAATTCGCACAAGGATTAACACTTGATCATTTAATGCATCTCGCGAATCGTCATCTTGCCCGATTAGATGGTCGCTACCAATTACAACGCAAATCCACAGGTGAGCTCGACCTTGAAATCATTGACACTTGGCAGGGTGATGTTGCTCGCGATACCCGCACTTTATCGGGTGGCGAAAGCTTCCTCGTTAGCCTAGCGCTGGCATTGGCGCTTTCAGATTTAGTCAGTCATAAAACATCGATTGATTCGCTGTTTTTAGATGAAGGGTTTGGAACCTTGGATGGAGAAACTCTTGAAACTGCCCTCAGTGCGCTAGACGCCATTAATGCGAGCGGCAAAATGATCGGTGTCATTAGTCATGTGGAAGGACTGAAGGAAAGGATTAATGTGCAAATCAAAGTCAGTAAATCAGCGGGGCTTGGCGTATCAACCTTTCAAATTGTCAACAATACATAAAATATTGATTCGTCATTACATATTAGATTAGAGATGAAAAATTTGTATGGATAAATAAGTTTTGGAATATCAAAATTATTCATGCTGACTTAAACGTTGAATTGAACGACTGCAATTGCGCTGTTCATCCATGATCTTTTTTAGTGTGTTCTGTTGATCTAATGCCAATACAGCAATAACCAACGCACGATGCTGACGCGAATATTTACTCTTATCCACCGCACGCATCAACTCTTTTGAATCTTGTTCATGTGCTGCTTTTGCCAACAAAGCATTGACCAGCGCATTATTATTCGTATCAATAAAATGACTATTCATCAGTCGGTGGCCATTCATAAGCACGTCCTCTCTGACTCAATTTTTTTAGAAATCAATTTTAAAAAAGTTCAAAATCTGATCAGACCATAGCACGCTAGGCGATGACTTTCAGTTGAGAAGTCGTGTTAAGTGTATCGAAACTTTTCAAAAATTCAGCATTAAAATAAGCAATATACAGCCCACCAGAATTTATCTTATGTCCATGATTATTTAAAAATATTTTCTAAAAAAGAACCACTATGTGACCTTCATCACATTCGGTACATTTCTTTGCTAATCAATCAACTCATCCTACTTAACATGATGATTTCTTTTACGGCATAATCCGCCGCGTTTTACTTTTAGACATTGTCAATGTGCATTGTCCTTACAACTTTTTAACAATAATTGTTTAAAAAAGACAGAACAACAGAAGAGCCACAAGAGAGAATCATGAGTAATTTAAAAGTATTAATTAACAAGCTATCGCCCAACAATCGCCTCGCCTTAGAACAAGCCGCCAACTTATGTGTATCAAAAACACATTATGAAATTGAGTTAGAGCATTTTTTTCATATCTTGTTTACACAGCCTGACAATGATTTAGCCGTACTCAGTAAACGTTTTCATGTTTCGATCGAACAACTACAAAACGATCTAATGCTTGAGATGGAAACGTTAAAAAAAGGAAATCAACGCACGCCAGTATTTTCTGTCCCTCTGTCACGCTTATTAGAACAAGCATGGTTGCTTGCTTCGATTGATAACGGAACATCGCATATTCGTAGCGGACATTTGCTCATTGCTTTACTGACCATCATAGACTTACGGCAATCAGCAATTAGAACATCCAAACAATTTGACGAATTTCCAATCGATACGATCAAGCACAAGCTATTAGAGCTCTGCAAGCTGTCAGCGGAAACAGACGTTCATGCGCACAATGAATCACTTGAAGAAGAAACAATCATAGATACGGATAAAAATTCAAAACAGAAAACCCCTGCGCTAGATCAATTCACAATCAACCTCACTGAACGCGCTCGTAACGGTGAAATTGATCCTGTGATTGGACGCGAATTTGAAATTCGGCAAATGATGGATATTCTCATGCGCCGCCGCCAAAACAACCCCATTCTGACTGGCGAAGCAGGGGTCGGAAAAACGGCTGTCGTCGAAGGCATGGCACTTAAAATCAGTCAAGGACAAGTTCCTGAAGCCTTACAACATGTTGAAATTCACACCTTAGATATGGGTCTGATGCAAGCTGGCGCAAGTGTAAAAGGTGAATTTGAAAATCGTCTGAAAGGCGTCATCAATGAAGTTCGCCAATCATCGCACCCGATTATTCTATTTATCGATGAAGCACATACATTAATTGGTGCTGGCGGCCAAGCTGGCCAAAACGACGCCGCAAACTTATTGAAACCCGCTTTAGCCCGCGGAGAGCTTCGTACAATTGCTGCAACGACTTGGAGTGAATATAAGCAATACTTTGAAAAGGACGCTGCCCTCACTCGTCGTTTTCAGGTGGTCAAAGTTGAAGAACCAACCGTTGAAGTCGCGATTCAAATGCTCCGCGCAATCGTTCCAGTCATGTCAGAGCATTTTGGGATCGTCATTCAAGATGATGCACTTGTTGCCGCTGCAACGGCATCAGCACGCTACATCACAGGTCGCCAGCTCCCAGATAAAGCCATTAGCGTACTCGATACAGCTGCTGCACGCGTTGCTCTATCACAAACAGCACAACCTGCGGCAATTGATCGGCTACAAGCGCATTTGCACAACTTAAAATTAGAACAAGCGCTACTTGCCAATGAACAACGCCTAGTTGCTAATAGCGAGCAACTTGAGCGCTTGACTGAAGTTAAAACGCTCATCGAGAATACAGCATCAGACCTTAAAAATATGACTGATCGCTGGCAGCAAGAATTAACACTCTTAGAAAAAATTAAAGCTGCAAATGCTGACATTGAACAATCTACCGAGGCAAAACCTAAACTACAAAAAGATCTTGATAACCTCCGAGCCGAACTCAAGAAAATTCAGGCAGGCTCGCCACTTATTTACGAGCGATTAGACAGTCAGATTGTGACTGAAATTATTGCCGACTGGACAGGCGTTCCTGTTGGTAAAATGATGATTGATGAAATTCAGGCTGTACTCAAACTTGAAGATCAACTCGCACAACGTGTCATGGGACAACCCCATGTTTTACATGGCTTAACGCAGCGCATTAAAACCGCACGCGCACAACTCGAAGACCCGACTAAACCACAAGGTGTATTTCTCTTTGTAGGTCCAAGCGGTGTCGGAAAAACAGAAACTGCACTGGCTTTGGCAGAAGAACTCTACGGTGGAGAGCGCAATCTGATCACCATCAATATGTCGGAATACCAAGAAGCACACACCGTTTCATCATTAAAAGGCTCACCTCCTGGTTATGTGGGTTATGGTCAAGGCGGTGTTTTGACTGAAGCCGTCCGTCGTCATCCATATAGCGTGATTTTGCTGGATGAAATTGAAAAAGCACACAACGATGTTCAAGAGCTTTTCTATCAAGTTTTTGATAAGGGTTCGCTGGAAGATGGTGAAGGACGACACATCGACTTCCGTAATTGTCTTATTATTCTCACCTCAAACGTCGGTTCGTCCACGATCATGCAGCACTGCCTCAATCAACCTATTGAAGACAGACCCGATCCTGCGCAAATGCTTGAGCTATTGCAACCGAGCTTACATAAAGCATTTAAACCTGCATTCTTAGGACGTATGACAATCATTCCGTTTTATCCAATGCACGACGATCTATTGGCGCAAATTATTGAACACAAACTCAGTAAAATCGTACAGCGCCTACATCATCGTCATCGCACGATGCTTAGCTATGACGATGAACTCATCGAGCTCATTTTGACACGTTGTACTGAGGTAGATAGTGGTGCTCGAAATATTGACCATATCTTAAGTGGCACAGTATTACCTCAACTCGCCTCCCATCTTTTAACATCTATGGTTGATGGAAATACACCAAGCCATATACACATCACAGTCAGCGACGATGATCAAATTCACTATCAACTCACACACCCAACATCCATCGCTCAAACAACAAAATCGGTAAAACCTAAAAAGAAAACCTCTCAAAAAGTCAAAGCTGAGGTGACTGAACATGCTTGATACCGCATCACTTTATACCCGACTCCTTGCACCGCTTGATGGTCATGATCCATGCGGTGAAGACATGTCCTTCTCACCCGAATTTGACGCAATTCAACAATCCCGAATTGAAGAAGATTCTTCACTTGATCAAGGTGCATGGGTTACAGAGCGAAAAATTGCCAACTGGCCTTTTATTGAAAAACAATGTATCGATTTACTGACGACTCGCGCTAAAGATTTGCGTTTAGGCCTTTGGTATACCGAAGCCGCCACACATACCCAAGGTTTTGCTGGTTTCTCATCGGGTTTAGAGTTATTAAATGGACTCATCACAACCTACTGGCAAGATTTACATCCAATCGCGGATGACGGCGATCAAGAAGCTCGCATCAGTTTACTCAATTGGTTTGTTCAGCAATCCAATCGCCTTCTGCGCCAGACTCCGCTGACTCATTCAGCAAAACACATACTGAACTACAATGACCTCGAATCAGCTCGCCAACTGAAAGCAACAATGGATAGCAATGCTGATTTTTATGACGAACCGTCAACTGATAAAATCACATTAGAGCAATTTATCGAAAGCCAAAATGCTACGCCACTCCAAACGCTTCAGCAATCTTTTCAATCTTTAACCCAAGCTCAAACCGTATGGAAAGTTTTTACCAAAACACTAGATGAGTACCTCGGTTTAGATGCACCAGCATTTGGCACGATGAATAAAACATTTGACTTAATTCAGGATTATTTAGAACGAACCTTACGTGATCGTGGCGGAGTTCCAAGTCTAGCCGCCCAAGAGGAATCAGTAGAAATGACTCCTCAAAATAACGCACATCCGATGACTTTTAACCCTAACAGCAACGGGCATATTCAAAACCGCCAACAAGCCATGCAAGTGCTGCAACAAATTAGTGAATATTTTATCATTTATGAACCGCATAGCCCTGTCAGTTATATGCTTAAAAAAACAATACGTTGGGCAAATATGCCGCTACACGAATGGCTTGCTCATGTGGTAAAGGACAACAACCCTCTCGACTCACTTAATGAGCTCCTCGGCATCAATCCAACACATCAAAATGAGTAAATATTTTTAAAAAACCATAGATTTCAGAACAACGAAGACTTGTCTAACTCTATTCTTCACGTTAGAATAACCGCCTTCGTGTATCTACATCATTTTTTTGTTTGTAGACCAAACCTAATTTATTGAACACTGAACATAAGTTCGAGGATGTTACATGCCACAAGTTAAGCTTAAAGAAGGCGAACCAGTTGACGTCGCTATCCGCCGTTTCAAACGCTCATGCGAAAAAGCAGGCGTATTGGCTGACGTGCGTAAACGCGAGTTCTACGAAAAGCCA
>JASLGO010000083.1 GCA_030150135.1 Aquirhabdus sp. | reverse complement strand
TAGCATTGGTCATTTGCGAAACAGCGCAAAAATGCTTTAATACTCGGCATTGTAGCCCAGATGGGCATGTTTCTCAGGAGTTTTTATGTCGCTGCCGCGTTTGACGGGTCTTGCCTTACCAGTTGTACTGTCAGGATCATTATTAATGTCCGCATGTAGCAGCCTATCTGGCGGTAAATCGGATGCAAAAAAAGATACAGGTCCGACCAAGACTGAACAAGGTTATTACGAATCCGCTCAACGTTCTTTGGAGAATGCACGATTTGATGATGCAACCAAAGATTTGATGGCACTTGAGACTTATTATCCAGTCGGTGCGTATACGGAACAAACTGAACTTGATTTGATGTATGCACGCTTTCGTACCAGTGATTATCCAGGTGTAATCACTGCTGCTGATCGCTTTATTAAGCTCTATCCTCAAAATCCGCAACTTGATTATGCCTATTATATAAAAGGTGTTGCAAACATGGAGACAGGGGCTGACACTCTTCTCCGCTATACCAATCTCAACTCCGCGCACCGTGATACAGGTTATCTTCGTGCAGCTTATGATAATTTCAGAGACTTGATTAGTAAGTTCCCACAAAGCGCCTATGCACCAGACTCTGCACAGCGCATGCGTTTTATCACCAATCAATTTGCTGAAGGTGAAATGAACATTGCGCGTTACAATCTTGAACGTAAAGCTTATGTCGCCGCCGCAGCTCGCGCTCGTTGGGTTGTTGAATATTACCAACAAACCCCTCAAGTTCCTGAAGCACTTGCAACCCTAGTCGTGTGTTATCAGAAACTTGGTATGGATGACTTAGCAAAACAATATCTGGATGTATTGAATTCAAACTATCCAAAACTGGTTCATGGTGATACCGTCAACCTTGCAGAAGCGCGCGGGGAAGCTTCTTTGTTCAATCGAATGACACTCGGTATCTTGGGACGTCGTTCGGATACAGTCGTACCAACAACAGGTCAGGCTTATCAACCTACAGCAGAACAAGCACCTAACTTAATCGATTCTACAGCGAACGCTATTAAGCAACAGCCTTCAAAATTGGATAAAGCGGGACATGCGATCTCTCAAGCTGGGCATAGTGTGACGCATTGGTTTGGTAAGTTGTTTTCCAGTATAAACCGTGGTGACACGGATGGATCAACAGCAAGCTCACCCGCACAAGCATCATCTGCTTCTCCTGCGGCACCGATTGCAACGAGCAAGCCTTAACGACAAACACATGCTATCATCCTCCGTCAGCGATTGATCTTGGAACATGATTCTTAAAACATAGTTAAAGATCACACTAAACATCGCATTTGGCGGAGGCTGTTAGATTAGATATGAGTATTCCTCGTGCTGTCATTGATCAAATTTTGGATCGCACCGATCTGGTCGAACTGATCAATAGCCACGTCCCACTTAAAAAAGCAGGAAAAAGCTACACTGCCTGCTGCCCATTTCATCAAGAAAAATCCCCTTCGTTTCATGTAACTCGTGAAACTGGCAAATATCATTGCTTCGGATGTAATGCTGGCGGCAATGCTATTACGTTCCTGATGGAATATGAACGCCGCGACTTTATGGATGTGCTCAAAGACTTGGCACAACGTGCGCGTATTGAGCTGCCTGAACGTGACCCTCAAGCGATGCGCGAAGCAAAAATGCGGACGTCATACACGCGACAAGCGCCCACGCCTAAAACGAATACAACTGTCAAAGCGGAACCCTCATCCAAACCAACAGGCAGTGATCATCATGAAGCACCTGCTACTGATTTTTCAGGAATGGATGACGATGCTTACTTCTTCAATCGTGAAGAAGACAGTTACGACTATGACAATAATTTCTCTTATGAACCACTCACCTTCGATGAGCCCAAAGAAGGCAGTCTCTATGATTTAGTAGAACAAGTCGCTCAATTCTACGAACAACAGCTCACGCAGAATAGCGCAGCACGAGATTACTTCACCAGACGCGGCGTTGATGCAACAACAAGTCAATTTTGGCGTTTAGGTTATGCGCCTGATCATGCGGGACATTTGCTGCAACGCTTTCCCAACGATCTTGAAGGCTTAAAAAAACTCGGCTTAATTCGTACCTCTGAGCAAGGGCGAGATTATGTACTTCTACGTGATCGCGTCATTTTTCCGATTCGAGATGTTAAAGGTCGTGTTGTAGGCTTTGGCGGTCGTGCAATGCGCGATGACATTAAGCCTAAATATATCAACTCCCCAGAATCAGAGATTTTTTATAAAAACCAAATTCTGTACGGTCTCTATGAAAGTCGCAAAGCACGAGCAAATGACTGGCTTATGGTCGAAGGCTATATGGACGTCATCGCCTTGCATCAAGCAGGTTTAGCGGGTGCTGTTGCGTCACTGGGAACAGCAACAAACGTCGATCATCTACAGACATTATTTAAGCAAAATCCACGCGTCACCTTAGCATTTGACGGCGATAATGCAGGTCAGCGCGCTGCGTGGCGTACACTTGAATTAGCACTCCCTATACTCACCGATGGGCGTGAATTACGCTTTTTGGTCTTACCTCAAGACCACGACCCAGACTCACTCGTTCGAATTGAAGGTCCTGAGGGTTTAAAACGCCGCATTGAAAATGCACCTCCACTCTCTGATTTTCTCTATGAGACATTAGCTGCACAACAAAATCTAACCCAACCAGAGGGCAAAAGTCGCCTGATGCGCGATGCTCAGCAGATGATTGATCTGTTGCCGCAAGGAAGTTACCGCCGTTTGCTCTCGCAATCATTACGAGATCGACTCGGCTTAGGCTGGAAAGGAAAAACCGCTCAAGTCGTACAGCACACGTTAAATTTTGAGCAGCACTCCTTAGAAGATCAGGCACTATTACTACTCTTGCATTACCCTATGCAAGCTGAAGCACTGGAAGAACTACACGAACTTGCGGATGAAACTCAACCGCTCGGACGCGCGCTTAAACTCATTGCACAGTTTCGCACTGACCTACCCGATGACGCCGAACAAGCACTGTACTTCTTACTCGGTGCTTGGGCAGATGATCGTGAACGACTCTGGTTATGCCAATTACTGGATAGCGTGAATATTCAAACTCTCAATGCCGAACCCGCACATCTAGAAGGACTCTGCAAAGAACTCGCATTGCAACTCTGCGAAAAATATTTAAATCGACGTCTTAAAATGACGACTTCATTGAGTGATGCAAAAAAAATCAATGATCGATTAACTGATGTCAGAAGAAAAATACAATTTCGAGAACAACCTATAAACGTGTAGATAGATGAGTTCAAATTACTTATAAAGGGCTTGGATCATGGAAAAATGGATACTTTATGCGTTTATCTCTATGATTTTTGCGGGCTTTACGTCTGTGATTGCCAAGCTTGGACTCACTGGAATTTCAGGTGAATTGGGTTTGACTATACGCACCATCTTTGTCTTCATTTTTGTTTTACTTTTTGCAATCGCAGCCGTTCCAAAGCAAGAATTTGGTCTCATTAGTCAACAAAATATATTTTGGCTCGCACTATCAGGCATCACGACATCATTATCTTGGCTCTATTACTATAAAGCTCTAAAACTCGGTGATGTCGCCACTATAGCAATCATCGATAAAGGCAGCTTTATCATTGCAGTGCTATTAGCGTGGTTCATCCTTAAAGAACAAATTACCCTACGCATTACGATTGGCTGTGCGTTTATTTTGACAGGATTGTTAATTGTTTCACGCAAATAGTATGAGTTTACCAAGCTCCATAGTAACAGATAAATATTCAATGAAATTATAAATTTAGACTTACTGAATTTCGCTATAGCTTCGTAATAGCACTATTTTGCCATTCCTTTGGATCAGTGTATCAATACTGCGCAATTTAGTATTCATCAAAGTATCGCCTGCATCTAATGAATAACTAACATCTACTGTTGCAGTCATTTTATCGGTTGATAATGTAATTTTATGAATAGTTAAACCATATTGAACTTTAAGCGTTCCTCCTAAAGTCTTACCAAGCTCATCAAATCTTCTAAATGTATCTTTATATTCAGTACATACTTGGTCTTTATTTCGAGTCATACTTTCGCGCTGAGAGTTATCAAATAACGAAGAACCTACATTCTGGTAATCGCTTGCCAATAATGCACAGAGCTCATCTGGTTCACGTCTTGAGATTGCGATACCACCACGATTATAAAATGCTTTGATTTTACCATTAGAAAGTCGGCTTCCATCCATCCAGTACAACCAACAGCAAACCATCACAATCGCACCCACTAAAAGTGCCTTTCCGATCATACGAATGATCATTTTGCTAACAACCTTTTTTAATAACCATAATCACAAAAATGAAGAGTCATCATCATATCAATTAAACAACCACACGTTGAACTTGAAAATCGTACAATGAATCGCCATTTATCTTTCAACCAGACACTTAAAACAATGCCATCGCCTGTGGTATACTCGCCGATTGGTTATTTGAACCAACATGCGCGCAACACATTGCGGACTGGCTGCATGATAAAAGCCATAAAAGATAGTACAGATTGAAACAGTGAGTAGCATTACACTTTATGCAAAACATTCATAAAGTTGTAAATTGCACAAAGTAAGCAAACCCGTAAAACGCATCATATTGATTGAATGCGTAATCCGAATTTGATATCAGTGAGAGCCGAAAACGATGAGTGATTCACAAACCTCCACCTCGCAAATTGCCGCGCTCATCACCAAAGGTAAAGAGCAAGGCTACCTCACCAACGCCGAAGTCAACGATGCCCTGCCCGAATCGATTACCGAAAGCGAGCAAATCGAAGATATTATCCAAATGTTGAACGACGTCGGTATTCCTGTGCATGAGCGTGCACCTGAAACTGACGAACTCATGCTTGAAAGTACGCCTGAAGCAGGTGATGACGAAGTTGCAGCCGAAGAAGCTGCTGCTGTACTTGCCGCTGTTGAAACAGAACCTGGTCGTACAACCGATCCTGTTCGTATGTATATGCGTGAGATGGGTACAGTTGATTTGTTGACCCGTGAAGGCGAAATCAGCATTGCGAAACGCATCGAAGATGGTATTCGAGATATTCTCCATGCAATGGCGTATTGGCCAGGTGCAGTTGAACTCGTTCTAAAAGAATACGCTGAGACAGTCAGCGGAGAGCGTCGCTTATCTGACATTCTGTCTGGTTATCTTGATCCTGAAACAGATGACATCCCAGAAGTCATCGAAGTTGGCGATGACGAAGAAATTCCTGAACTCGCTAGCTCGGAACCTACCGCATCAAAATCTGATGATGACGAAGATGGTGGTGATGAAGAAGAGGCCGAATCAGGACCAGATCCAGAAATTGCACGTCTGCGCTTTGCCGAACTCACAGAGCGTCACGCAGCCTTGCAAGAAGCGCTTCAATTCGGTCGTCATTCTGAACAAGCCAAAACTGCCTTGCAAGAACTTGCAACTGTATTCATGATGTTCAAATTGACACCACGTCTGAGCGAAGAAATTAGTCTCATGGTTCGTAATACCATTGATCAAGTTCGTGGCAATGAACGTGAGATCATGAAATTCTCTGTGAAACGCGCCAAAATGGATCGCGATCACTTCCGTAATCACTTCCCTGGTAATGAATCCAACCTTAATTGGATTGATGAACAGATTGAACGTGATGGTCTGTTGGAGATGGGACTGAATGCAGCACGCGCAGACATTATTTCATTCCAACAAAACTTACTCGATCTCGAAACTCAGCTAAGCCTACGTGTTGTCGATATCAAAGAAATCTCAAAGCGTATGTCGATTGGCGAAGCCAAAGCACGTCGCGCAAAGAAAGAAATGGTTGAAGCCAACTTACGTTTGGTTATTTCAATCGCAAAAAAATACACCAACCGTGGTCTGCAATTCTTGGACTTGATCCAAGAAGGGAATATCGGCCTCATGAAAGCGGTTGATAAGTTTGAATATCGCCGTGGTTATAAGTTCTCAACTTATGCGACATGGTGGATTCGTCAGGCCATTACGCGTTCGATTGCCGACCAAGCACGTACCATTCGTATTCCCGTGCACATGATTGAAACGATTAACAAAATTAATCGTGTATCACGTCAATTGCTACAAGAAATGGGACGCGAACCAACGCCAGAAGAACTGGGTGAACGTCTAGAAATGGATGAAATCAAAGTTCGTAAAGTGCTGAAAATTGCCAAAGAACCCATTTCGATGGAAACACCAATTGGTGATGATGAAGATTCACACTTGGGTGATTTCATCGAAGATACCAATATTACCTCACCTGTCGAAGCTGCGACTGCTGAAGGCTTGCGTGAAGCAACACGTGAAGTCTTGGCAAACTTGACGCCTCGTGAAGCAAAAGTATTGAAAATGCGCTTCGGTATCGATATGCCTACCGACCATACTTTGGAAGAAGTAGGCAAACAGTTTGACGTAACACGTGAACGTATCCGTCAGATTGAGGCGAAAGCCTTACGCAAACTACGTCACCCGTCTCGCTCGGAACACCTACGTTCATTCCTTGAAAATGACTAATCACGAATTGCAATCTTGAACTTAAAAACGCCTATCTCATGATGGGCGTTTTTTATTTAAATGATTTGAATCTCAGCATTGGATTGATTTTTTACTTTTTGACTCAATCTATTCAACATGCTTCACAAATATCATGATCAAATTAAACTTGGAGTTAATCAATGACCGATGAAAAAGTCGCACCCGTTGAGCGTAAATCAACCGATATTCACAATGAAGAGTTGTGGCAATTTCCAATGCAATATCCGATCAAAATTATTGGTCATGCATCGCCAGAACTGCTTGGTGCTGTCAGTGAATTGCTCACTAAACATTTTCCCTTGCTTGATCTCGCGCACCTCACCGTGACGCAATCCAGCGGTGGCAAATATCACTCAATTGCCGCAGTTTTGCCATTTGAGAATAAAGAACAGGTGAATGCTGTTTATGCTGATCTTGCAGCGTCTAAGCATGTAAAAACAGCGTTGTAATCTCAACTACTGCACCAAAAAATAACCCTGTAGATCAATCTACAGGGTTATTTTTTACAACTCAAACACATTACTTTTTCGTTCTACTACGCTTCTGGAATGCTTCAGATATACGACGGGCGCGTACGGCTTCACGCTCACTGAGCTTGACCTTCTTCTCCGCAAATGGATTTTCACCACTCTTAAACTCAATACGCACAGGCGTACCTTCCATTCTGAAAACTTTACGGAACACATTTTCCAGATAGCGTCGATAATCATTAGGGACTTGATCGACTTGATTACCGTGAATAATAAACAACGGCGGATTTGATCCACCCAAATGCGCATAACGCATCTTAATACGGCGACCATTCACCATTGGCGGCTGATGTTGCTCAACAGCATCTTGCAGAATTTGTGTCATACGGTTGGTCGTGACTTTAAGCATTGCTGAGTCATACGCACGATGAATTGATGGATATAGATCACCTACACCCGTTCCATGTAACGCAGAAATCAAATGAATTTTTGCCCATGGAATAAAGTCAAAACGGCGTTCAATATCAGATTTAACTTGCTGACGGTCATATTCACTCATGCCATCCCATTTATTGATCGCAATTACAATCGCACGACCCGCTTCTAATGCGAAACCAATCATGTGCAAGTCTTGCTCTACAATGCCTTCACGCGCATCAATCACACACACCACGACATGGGCATCTTTCATCGCTTGCAAAGTTTTGACGACTGAAAACTTTTCAACGGTTTCAAATATCTTACCACGACGGCGTACACCCGCTGTATCGATCAATGTATATTGTCGACCTTGGCGTTCAAACGGAATATAGATACTATCGCGCGTTGTTCCTGGTTGATCGTAAACAACCACGCGCTCCTCGCCCAACAAACGATTCACCAACGTTGATTTACCCACATTTGGACGACCAATCACCGCCATCCGCAAACCTGGAGCAACGGTTTCTTCATCGAGAGGAACGTCTTCTGGCAGCTCTGCGAGAACATCTTCCAATAACTGCGATATCCCACGACCATGACTTGCCGCGACATGATGTGGCTCACCAAAGCCTAATTTAAAAAACTCTGCAACTGCCGCTTCGGCATGTACGCCATCGACTTTATTGGCAACGATATGGATTTTTTTGCCCAATACACGAAGTTCACGTGCAATTTGTTCATCTGAAGCCAGTAAACCTGCTTTAGCATCAACAACAAACAAGACGATATCAGCTTCCTCAATCGCAGTACGCGATTGTTCTGCCATATAGGAATCAATGCCTTGGTCATTTTCACCAATACCGCCTGTATCTACAACGATAAAAGATTTATTTTCATAAGTTGCATCGCCATACTGCCGATCACGCGTCAAGCCAGGCAAATCTGCAACCAAGGCATTACGGGTCTTGGTAATTTGATTGAATAAGGTTGATTTACCGACATTTGGTCGCCCAATCAGCGCAATAACAGGTTTCATGACAACTCATTTAAATAAATATTGACTGTAAAACAGCTTCTTCATCACGCTTCAAAGTTTAAAACGTGAAAAGATTAAAAGCTAAAAAGGGTTTGCCAGCTTTCAAGTATTTTCTTCATAAAAAATACCTTAGCACAGCAAACCCTGCATTATACCTGATTAATGACTCATTCTACCGTATAGGCAGAAATCATCATGAATTAGCTTGACTGCCAGATACTCAATGAACCATTGGCACTATTTACCAATAGGCGATCACCAACAACGCGTAGTGTAGAAATCGCACCAGAGGTTTTGACGCGACCGATTACTTTACCTTCGGTCTGTTCAATGATATGCAAATAACCACTTGCATCACCGACAATTAAGTAACGACCTAATACAACTGGATTACTTAGACCACGATAAGACAAAGCATCTTGAGTCCATACAGACTTTCCACTTTGCTCATCCACAGCGAGAATTTTACCTTCAACGGTACTGACGTAGATATTTCCCAACCCCGTCGCAGGTGTACGCAGACTACTCGTATCAACAACCCAATTCACTTGTTGATCATCAATATTCATCGAGGTCAGTTGACCTTGATAACTCACCACATAAAGTTGGCGACCGACAATCAAAGGATCGCCATTAATATCAATCAGACGTTGAACTTCAGATGCTCCATCACTGACAGCAACACGGCGCTCCCATTTAGGGACACCCGTTGCTAGATCCAGCGCATAAAGACGCCCTGCATCACCTGCAACCATCACCGTATTTTCATCAAATATAACTGGAGCTGAACTTCCACGCAGGCTTAAAGTGGGTGTAGGAATATCGTACGCCCAAGCTGCTTGCCCAGTTTTAAGATCTGTCGCGGTCACAGATCCATCTGTACCTAAAACAACGACACGATTCCCACTAATCAATGCTGGAGATAATATTGATGAACCTGTATTTTGAATCCAAAGCTGTTGTCCTGTCTTTGCATCTAACGCGACCACATCACCTTTTGTTGTGCAATAAACCAGAACATCATGAGCAACACTGACACCACTGGTAATGTCTTGCTTGCTTTTGGCTTGCCAGAGTTTATGTCCTGACTTATCCCACGCATAAATACGACCACTATGGCTCGCTGCGTAGACATGACCATCTTGAATATCAAGTTGTGGACGTAACGGATCAAGCTTTTCTTCACCACCAATCGAATCTTTCCAGACTAATGCAAGTGTTTGGCTTGGTGCGGTGAGAACAGGTAATTTACTTGGCTTATGTTCAACAGGTTTTAGATCTTTATCAGAACTACATCCCGCCAGCGTAAAAACACTGGCCGCGACAATCGCAAGTGCTGTTGCACCAAATTTAGGCAATGTAACTTGCCTTGGAAATGAAGTTTGTTTCAAAGCAGTCACGATTGGCAAGTTCATTACGACGCAGCTCCAGTATCAGTTGGGGTCGCAGCGGTCACAGGCTGCGGAACATCTCGAATAGGACTTGGAGTGACAATATCGACAGGCTCCAAACCAAGCGCGTTCATTTTAACCTTGAGAAGCTGGCGAGATTGTTGTCGTTTTACAAGTAAATCCCATGCAGACTGATACGCAGCTTTTGCACCTGCAACATCATTTTTTTGAACTAAAATATCACCACGCAGCTCATTTGCACTTGCTGCAAACGCAGGATCAGTCACATTCTTCAGCGATGTCAAAGCAACATCAAGTTTATTTTGAGCGACTTGAACACGCGCTAAACGTAACCAAGCAATTGTGGTCAAACCCTGATCTTTTGCTTTGATCGTAACAGCCTGAGTCAGTGCTTTCTCTGCACCAGCCCACTCACCTTGATCCGCGGTTATTTTTGCCTGTAATAACAGCGCATTTAATGCAAAAACACTATCTGGATGCGCTTGTACCAATGCTTGTACATTAGAAATAAAACGACTTTGCGCAGCTTTATCAGCAGTCGCTTTCGAACTATCTTCTAGAATACGTTGATACTGATTCATCGTTTCAATGTTCGCTTTCGCTTGGCGATTTTGCCAAAGCTGCCAACCAAAGAAAGCGATCAACGCCATTAAAATACCTGTAAAAACAGATTTTCCATATTGTTTGAACCATTTCTGGATGCGTTCAATCTGTTCTTCATCACTTATATAATCACTCATGACTCATTCCTTTACTCAATCTTAACAATGTCTATCTTTAAATAAATGCTACAGCTGCAAT
This sequence comes from Aquirhabdus sp., assembly GCA_030150135.1. GTDB lineage: Bacteria > Pseudomonadota > Gammaproteobacteria > Pseudomonadales > Moraxellaceae > Aquirhabdus. The sequence continues at coordinate 22,327 of JASLGO010000083.1, read as the reverse complement.
CCATTGCGCAATCATGTTATGCCGTGAATCGGTGAATCAACTGTGATGCCAAATCCTGCTGAGACCATGTTTCCTGCTCGCCTGTTGCTAAAATTTTCACCGTGACTTGAGCTTGCTCAATTTCACGTTCACCCAAGATAAGTGCAAAACGTGCACCTGACTGATCGGCTTTTTTCATCTGACTTTTCAGACTGCCTTGTGAGCCTGTTTTGACCCGAATCGATTGCTCTGATAACTCAAATGCATCACGCAAGGACTCGGCAAGAATCAGTGCTTGTGTCTGATATTGAGGGTCTGATAACAAGAAAACTTCACACTCACCGATCTTCTCTTGAGATTCGATTTGTTCGATCAGCAATAACAAACGTTCCATACCCAGCGCAAAACCAACCGCTGGAACGCTTTGATCTGCTTTACCCTTGAGTTGTCCAACTAGACCATCGTAGCGACCACCTGCACAAACAGTGCCTTGCGCACCTAGATGCGTTGTCGTCCATTCAAAAACAGTTTTGTTGTAATAATCGAGACCACGAACAAGTTTCTGATTTACCACATACGCTACGCCAGCCGCATCTAAATAGGCTTTCAACTGCTCAAAATGCTGGAGTGATTCTTCATCCAAAAAGTCATGCAACTTCGGTGCATCTTTTAACAGAGCCTGAGTTTGTTCACTTTTGCTATCTAAAATACGAAGTGGATTGGTTGTTAAACGGCGTTGACTATCTTCATCCAATTGCGCTTTACGCTCAGATAAATATTCAACTAATGCCGCACGATAACGTCCACGCGATTCCATTTCGCCTAAAGTATTTAGCTCTAATTGCACCTTATCGCTGAGATTAAGGCGTTTCCACATTCTCGCAGTGAGCAAGATTAATTCAGCATCAATATCAGGCGTCGTCACACCGAAGGTTTCAACACCAAATTGATGAAATTGACGATAACGACCTTTCTGTGGTTTTTCATAACGGAACATTGGGCCTGTATACCACACGCGCGGCAAAGTCCCACGCAGCAGATTATGTTCAAGCATCGCACGAACGCAACCAGCGGTTCCCTCAGGACGCAATGTGAGTGACTCTGGTGGCTCACCTTTATCAAAGAAGGTGTACATTTCTTTTTCGACGATATCCGTTGCATCGCCAATCGCGCGCTTAAATAACGAAGTCTGTTCAACAAGAGGCAAACGAATTTGTTGATAGCCGTAAGCATCCATCAAACCCATCAGAACGGATTCTAGCTTGCGCCAACGAGGTGTTTCACTGGGTAAAATATCGTTAAAACCGCGAATTGCGTTAATTGTTAAACTACTCATACTGCTCTTTTACTGCCCAATTTATCAACAAGTTATCAGGTAATTCGAATAATTTCTTTTGCCTTTGCGACTGCGCGTTCTGCCTCAATCGTTGCGACTTTTTGACGTACCATTTGTTCAATTTCATCAACCAAATTATTGGTATCAATGAGATGGCTCTTTTCACCATTGAGATAAACTAATGAACGCGGTGCAGCGCCAACAACACCAATATCCGCCTCTTTTGCTTCGCCTGGTCCATTCACCTTGCAACCGATCACTGAGAGATCAAGCGGCGTACGAATGTCTTCCAAACGAGACTCTAATGCGTTCATCACACGAATGACATCAAACTCTTGGCGCGAACAACTTGGACAAGCGATGAAGTTAATGCCATTTGAACGAATATTCAATGATTTGAGAATATCAAATCCGACTTTCACTTCGTCTTCGGGTTCAGCTGCAAGCGACACACGCAGCGTATCGCCAATCCCGTCTAACAGCAAACCACCCAGCGCAATCGCTGATTTCACCGTTCCTGAGCGGAATACACCAGCCTCCGTTACCCCCAAATGCAACGGATTATCAATTTGTGCAGACAGCAAACGATAAGCATCCAGTGTCAAAAAGACATTACTGGCTTTCACACTGACCTTAAATTCATGGAAGTTCAGTCGATCTAAAATATCAATATGACGCATGGCAGACTCAAGCAATGCTTGACCTGTCGGCTCACCATATTTGACCTGTAAATCCTTCTCAAGCGATCCTGCATTCACACCAATACGGATCGAAATATCATGGTGTCTTGCTGCTGCGACCACTTCACGAACTTTAGCATCGCTACCGATATTACCTGGGTTAATGCGCAAACAATCCGCACCCAAATCAGCCACAGCCAAAGCAATTTTATGATCGAAATGAATATCTGCAACCAAAGGGACGCTAACCTGCTGACGAATTTTGCCAAACGCCTCAGCCGCTTCCATACTCGGCACAGAAACGCGAACAATATCCGCACCCGCATTCACGCAGCGGGTAATTTGATCCACTGTTGCCTGCACATCGCAAGTTTCAGTATTGGTCATGGTCTGCACACTAATTGGCGCATCGCCACCGACATAGACTGAACCAACACGAATTTTGCGTGTAGGCTTACGTTTAATTGGCGAATGGTGCATAAAAGCAGTTCCTACTCATTACTAATTCTTTAAGCTTATGCAATGCTCAACTCAGCATTGCATATCACAACCAATGCTTAACGGGACAAGCGGAATGACGCATGTCCATCAACGGTATATGGTGACAAATCAACATGTTCACCATTCAAGCTCAAGGTCACATGCGCTGCGTCAGCCAAACTAATGCTAAACGGAGACACACCAGTGAGTGTCAAGGGCTGTGCTGCTTGCGTGCCCGAAACCAGCGTCTTGCCTGTAGAGTCCTGAACATTCACATCACTTGGTTTACTCAGCGTCAGCACCAATTGATCACTTGAGCTTTGCGTTGAAGTGGCTGGTGGCAACGTTGAAAGCGGTGCAGCAGTCGTTGGAGTAAATGGGGCTGATGTCGCAGGAGCATTCATCTGTGAACTACCTGTCTGAGAGTTATCCGTCAGAACAACAGTATGTGCTGCCTCTGCACCCGTTGTTGGACCCATAACGCGTTTCACGATCGGACGCAAAATCAGCACGATCACAACCAGAACCACTGGAACAAGCAACCACAACATCCAACGTTTGCTTGTACGCGTACGACTTTGTAACTTTGCAAGTTGTTGTAATGGAGAGTTCTCTAATGAATGATTACTCGATAATCCTGTTGCGCTCGTATAAATTTCATTGAACTGGCTAATCAAGACATCGGAATCAATTCCTAATAAACGTCCGTACGCACGCAAATATCCACGAATAAACGCAGGTTCTGGGAGCGCTTTATAATCATCCGCTTCTATCGCACCAAGAATACGTTCAGGGATATTCAATTCTGTTGCAATCTCTTTAATCTCACGACCTTTTAGCAACCGAGTTTGACGTAAACGCTCACCAGGTCGCTGAGCATTACTTGGAGTTTGGGTTTGAGACAACTGCACACTAGAACTGGACATCGAACTACCTGAAGAGGATTGTTGTGGTGAACTATGATTTACATCATCATTGCTCTGATCATTGTGGCTCTGATGATTGATTGTAGATACATTATTAATAAGAGCATCAGATTCTATCGCAGTTTCCGTCAATTGCGGAATTACGAGAGGATTTTCAGTGACAGGTGATTGCTTTTCGGATTGCACGCCGTCAACAGGTTTCTGATCTGGTTTTAATTCCATGCCGCCCCCGACTTCAACAGCTCATGGTAATGTTGGCACTCTGGGCTATCTGGATATTCTAGCTCTAATCGACCAGAGAGGAACTCTAAACGCCCAGAATCTTGAGTCTTCTGTGCAATTCGCATTCCCAACCATAATGAACGCGCACTCTGAGGCTCATCGCCTGCAAATTTAAGAAACTCATCATATAACTTACGCGCAGTTTGTACACGATTTTGCTGCAACATGAGTTCAGCAAGTTCAAAACGTGAAATTTGCGAATTATTATTAATCTCTAATGCTCGAATAAAAGCCTCTTGTGCCTCTGCTTTTTTTCCCAATATCAGTGCTGTACGTCCTAGATTTTCTAGTGCGGCAGCACGATCGGCGTAACCAAGCTGATTACCTGCGATTTCAAATTGAGCATAGGCTTCTTGATAGCGTTTTTGTGAGCTCAAGAAGACACCATAATTATTATGCGCTGAAGCAAAATCATTATTATAGGAGATAGATTTTTTAAAATATTCTTCCGCCTTCACCTGATTCGCCTCACCGCCCGCACGCTGAAGTAAAACACCCATCATATTATTGGCTTCTGGTGATCTTGGATCAGATTCAAGTGCTTTTGCCAAAGTGCGCTGTGCGGCATCCAGATCACCACTTTGAATAAATGAAGCCGCCAATCCTGTTCTCGCTTGAGCCGCAGCAGTAGGATTCGCTGGAGTTTGCGCTGCGGTCATCATCGATGAAGGCTTATTCACAGTGGTGACGCAGCCTGTTAAAGCAACCGTAGTCAAACCAAAGGCACAAACAAATAAACGAGATGCATGAGGTCTGCGAACAGAATCAACAACACTTTTAATCGTGTTTAAGTTCCATAAATACTTACGATGCATCATCACTATGAACCTCGTGTTCTCAATATCTCGCGGCGCTGACCCGACGTTGATTCTGACTTGGATGTGTTGGCATTTTGATGCTCAACGATCTTTTGCTTCCACTTTTCAGCACGGCGAGTGCGATCTGCAACCTGCCCCACCAATTGACCACATGCCGCGTCGATATCATCACCGCGCGTTGTACGAACTGTACAAACGTACCCAGCATCTGATAACGCTTTCTGGAATGCCATAATTCGATTACGACTCGAACGTCCGTAGGGCGCATGTGGAAACGGATTAAATGGAATGAGGTTAATCTTACTCGGTAAACCGTTTAAGAGTTGTATCAATTGTTTAGCATGAAGCGGTTGATCATTGACACCATCGAGCATGACGTATTCGATGGTGACGTGTTTTTTGCGTGATGGCTCTAAAGCATCATCTTGCTCATCATCAATTTTGATTGCAGCTTGCTGTACCATTCTCTGGGCCATTTTGGCTTGAACGGCTTTGTGCTGTGCCGATTTATCTGACAGTGGCGCACCACGTTCGACATAACGACGTGCAGCAGCCATGAGCTCAACCAGCGGATATTTTTTATTAATCGGGACAAGTTCGTTACGCAGCTCATCATTTGGCGCGTGCAATGAAATCGCCAACGCCACATCAATCACATCACCGAGTTTATCAATCATCGGCACAATACCCGACGTGGACAATGTTACACGGCGCTTCGACATCCCGTAAGCATGATCATCCAACATCAGTTGCATGGATGCGACCACAGGCTCGAAGTTCAGCAGTGGCTCGCCCATGCCCATCATGACCACGTTGGTCACGGTACGCGTGCGCTCACCAACTGGTGTATCTTCCATATAGGATTGATTCGCTACCCAAAGCTGCCCAATGATTTCCGCGGGTAACAAGTCGCGCTGAAAGCCCTGCTTGCCCGTACTACAAAAACTACAATCCAGCGCACAACCAACCTGCGAAGAAATACAAAGTGTCTTGCGCCCATCAGCAGGAATCAGTACGGTTTCAACCAGTGAACCCGCACCCTCACCAACGCGAAACACCCATTTACGAGTGCCATCATTGGAGTATTCACGATGCACGACTTCGGGAGCAGCGACATAGGCAACACGCGATAATTTTTCGCGGAGTGTGCCAGCCAGATTGGTCATTTCATTAAAATCAGTGACACCCAGCTGATGAATCCACTTCATGACTTGTGCCGCACGAAACTTCTTCTCACCGATGGTTTCAAAGTACGCTTCAAGTTCTTTGCGAGTCATGCCGAGTAAATTGACTTTATTCGCATTTTTATCAATAGACGAAGCAACGTCACTTACGGAATTCGACGAGTCATCGCCTTGCGTAAATGAGCTGGCTGGATTCGATGCAAGCACAGGAGATTGAACCTGATTATTCGCATCAATATTCGCATCAATCACTTCAACATTCATAAAATCATGTATCCCAATGCAAAAACTGCTCAATGTAAAAACAACAAAAACCAGATGTCAGTAACATCTGGTTTTAGCGCGTTGTTATTTTAACATGCGGCGCACCGCAAGGTTAAAACTTTAACAAATGCGTATTAGCGAAGACGTGTTGTTACTTCAGTTGCAGCGAAGAAGTAAGCGATTTCGCGGTTTGCAGATGCAACAGAGTCTGAACCGTGAGCAGCGTTTTCGTCGATGCTGGTTGCGAAGTCAGCGCGGATTGTGCCTGGTGCTGCTTCTTTTGGATTTGTCGCGCCCAAGATGTCACGATGTGCCAAAACTGCATTTTCGCCTTCGAGTACAGAAACCAAAACTGGACCTGAAGTCATGAATGCAACTAGGTCACCAAAGAAACCACGTTCTTTGTGTTCTGCGTAGAAGCCTTCTGCTTCTGCTTTAGACAGTTGTTTCATTTTTGCAGCAACGATTTTCAAGCCGCCTTTTTCAAAACGTGCGTAGATTTCGCCGATGTGGTTTTTGCCAACTGCGTCTGGCTTAACGATAGAGAGAGTACGTTCGATTGCCATGATATGACATTCCTTCTGAGTGTTGATAAAACTAAAAAATGGATTAATTAAAAAATTAGGCGCGTATTATACCGACGACTGAGCACAAAGATAGAGCATGTTTTGTTTTACAGATTGTTTAAATCGTTCTGATACTGTCGCGATGGCATTTTTACGGATAAAGATGACTTTTTGATGATTGTTTTTACTATTTTTTTATAATCAAGCCGCGTTTATTGCACAACGCGGCTTGCAACTGACCTTGTTAATCCATTTCATCCAGCCAAGTCATTTGGATGGCTTCAAGGATTTTTTCATTTGAACGATTTGGATCATCCTGAAAATCAGGAAGTTCACGCACCCAACGGTGTAAATCAGTAAAACGTATGGTTTTTGGATCGACTTCGGGATGCGCTTCAATCAGAGCGAGCGCGATGTCGAGGGAATCTGTCCAACGTAATGGCATGAGATAATTTCCAAGCGGTTTTTCAATGAGGGGAACTTTAACAGGTTTTGGTTGAGGTTCAAGGTCAAATCGAGTTCCCTACATCAAAGTTCACTGAGCGGAGTCGAAGTGAACATCTCTATTTCTGCGGCATCAAGGCCTAATTTCATTAAACATCGTGTACCCACACACCCAAATCAGCTATACAATAATTATGCGTATCTGCGACTTCCAAGTTATACACTGTACATATATAGCGTTGATTATGATCTTTATACCAGCCTAGATATCTATCAAAGTATGGCTCTCCCATATCTCGTTGCCGCATGACTTCTGGAGTTAAATCAAAATCTTCGTAATAAACCGCCTCATCATCATTATATTCATCGTTATACACAGTCCAACCTCTTATATTCCCAGGAATATGATAGATAGGTTTTGCCGCAGTAAATGCTCCTCCTTTATAAATCACAGCCAATCTGCCATCTGATAATTCAAATAAATTACGATTTTGAAGATATTCTGCCTGCACCCAACCTTTACCCACAACCCAAAATGGGTGATTACTAGTTACTACTATGCTGGTTAATTCCTCGTATTTAATAGGCTTAACGAATTTTCTACTGGTATCGTCATGTATTTCTTTCAATATACAATTTACTAGGCATACCTCTACATTCTCGGTAGCAATAGTTCTTACTACAGTTTTGTAAAACTGTGCACCAACACCACTGTCTGTTTTAGACAAAACCATATCACCAACTTTGATTTGCTCAATTGGCACTAATCCCTTATCCGTATGCACCAAAGTCCCAGCAACAAAACCACCTGAATTGCTCATAAAATCCAAATCCTTTATTGTTTATTCTTAGCCCAATAACACACCCACATTAGCCCCACCCAAAACGGAATCACATATACCGAAATCGCAACTCCTTCGATCTGAGTCATAATCCCCAAAATCAACACCACAAACGCCAAACACAAATAATTCGCCCACGGATAAAACAAAGCCTTGAAGTGCGGACTCACGCCTTCCCGATTTTTTGCCGCTCGAAACTTCAAATGCGCACAACTAATCATCGCCCAATTAATCACCAACGCCGCAACCACCAACGACATCAGCAGCTCCAGCGCACGCTCTGGAATCGTGTAATTCACCACCACACACACAAACGTCATTAACGCCGACACACCAATCGCCAGCGCAGGCACGCCTCCTCGATTCACAGTCAAAAACTGCTTCGGCGCATCGCCTTGCGTCGCTAAACCATACAACATCCGACTGTTGCAATACACACAACTGTTATAAACCGACAATGCAGCGGTCAACACCACAAAATTCAGAATATTCGCCGCTAAATGATCACCAATGATCGAAAAAACAATGACAAAAGGACTACTGCGATAATCATCACCGCCCGACGACAAACTCAATAACAACTGATCCCACGGACGTAGTGATAACAATACTACCAGCGCGCCAATATAAAAAATCAGAATCCGAAAAACCAACTGATTGATCGCGCGTGGAATGACTTTTCTCGGTTCAGCCGCCTCAGCAGCGGTAATGCCCACCAGCTCAAGTCCACCAAAAGAAAACATGATGAGTGCCAATGCCATCAGCAAACCATGCCAGCCATTTGGTAAGAAACCACCATGCTGCCAGAGATTGGTCAGCGACGCTTGCGAACCACCCTCACCACTGAGCAGCAAATAACCACCAAACACAATCATGCCAATGATCGCAGCGACTTTCACAATCGCAAACCAGAACTCCGCCTCGCCAAACCAACTGACGCGCGTTAAATTAATCAGATTAATCAAAACAAAAAAGACTGCGGCAGTTGCCCACGTCGGCACATCAGGCCACCAATAATGAATATATTTACCCACTGCGGTGAGTTCAGACATACCCACCAACACATACAACACCCAGTAATTCCAACCCGACAAGAAACCCGCAAAATCACCCCAATACTTGTGCGCAAAGTGACTAAACGAACCTGCAACAGGTTCTTCTACAATCATCTCACCCAACTGACGCATGATGAGAAATGCAATCAACCCACCAATCGCATAACCCAAAATCATCGCAGGGCCAGCCATCTTTAGCACGCCAGCCGAACCGAGAAATAAACCCGTACCAATCGCACCACCCAGCGCAATCAGCTGAATATGTCGATTCTTTAAACCACGATGAAGGGAAAGATTGGATTGATCGTTGGTCATGTATAGTTTTACTCAGAACTGAATTTTAGATACTTATAAAAAGCCTGCCTCCTTCCCCTGAGGGGGAAGGTCGGGATGGGGGCGCTTTTAAAAATTTACCACTTCAAAATTGGCATCGGATTCAAAGGATTTTTGATACCCCAAGCTACACCGCGCTTCAACAAAAACCGATGAAAACCCGCATTTGGAAAATGTTTTTTGATATCTTTCATGGTTTGATGATCGACTTTCAAACCTACGGCACCCAAAGTGACTTCCGCCCAATCTGCCAAACGAAAAAGCTCAACAATATGCGAAGAGTGATGAGAGGGCTGAATCTTGTGATGGTCTTGAATCATCGCAACCACTTCATCAATCCATGATTTCTTATCGATTGAAATTAAATAATCAGTCGCCATTTGCGCAGAAGGATCGAGATAATCCAATGTATGGTGTGTCCATAATCCCAAATCATGGAATACAGCGGCAACAGCAATTTTTTCTAACTCAAGCTCGGTCAATTTTGTGGTGGCTTGAATCATATTCAGCAGGCGATAGAGATGATTACGATAAGCCACATACTGCTTACCCAGTTGATTTCGATGCTGACTCAACAAATCATCTAGCCGCGTATGAACTAAAATCAACACATTAAGCTCCTGCAAATCAAATTTTTATCCTAAAACACAAACCAGATCATATTGCGAAGATCAAACAACAAAACTACTGATCAATCTTGAATGCGCAACACCACGCCACACCCAATGCACGGTACTTGCCTCAAAATCATCTCCCTCAAACCAGAGGAAAACCCCCTCCATCATTTCAGGCCAATCATCCATTGAAACAACTGTTTCGCGCTGCATCACGGCCAAAAAAACAGCTAAAATCGTATCGTGGCTGACTGCAAGCAAGACACTATCTTGTTGCCGAGGCAAGTGTTCATGGAGCAAACCCAGAATATCCAATACACCTTGTATCGGATTCTTCATACCCGCAATTTGCTGACCCAAAAAATAGTTAATAAATTCCAGCGCACCATATTGCCTAAACAGTGGTCCTAAAGTCTCACCATCTTGAACAAAACTACCTGGTTCGACTAATAATTTATTTTTAACGACATCGGGCTGCGTCGTCTGAAGACTCTTAATGAATGAACCCTCTAACATTAGTGCTGCCGTTTCAACACAACGCCCAATTGGACTACTCAAACATGCATGAAACGTACGCTCAGTCCATGCACAAAAATGCTCCCCCCACGCATATGCTAACCGCCGACCTTGTTCAGTCAGTGGCAGTTTATACCCAGCAAAACCTTGATCATCGACTAGCTCTCTAATCGAGTGACGCGTTAATAAAACTATCGGACGAGATTTCGGTAATAAGGCTAGTCCTGCCTGCATTGCTGCGGGTAAATCTTGGGGAAACTCGACGTGATCATCAAACGACATGACTAATTATTCCAGCAGCAATAAGTTATTCCAACAGCAAAAAGCCAAATCAACTATAACGCAACAAAGACTGAAATACCCTACCAACATCATTGGCAAAAAATGACTTTATAACTGTTCTACTTGTTGCACCAAATCATTAAAAATTATTGCAGACGATTTCATTTGCACATGAGCCGCAGCAGATTGACCTGCCCAAAGATTCGTCATTTGAGCATTATTCTGTTTTTGGGCAACGCCTCTTAGCGTAGTCGTCAGACTATTCTGAATTGGATATTGGGGAATAGATAAACCTGAACTAATAATCTCAGCATCCATCCTTGCTATAAAGGAATTACTTAAACCTCGCGCCCATCGACCAGAAAATGTTCGCGTTAAAACACTATCCGTATCCTGTGTGTTCTGCAGACTTTCTTTATAAGATGAAATTGCAAGACTTTCTGTGCTGGCAATAAATGCCGTACCAATTTGTACTGCTTCTGCACCTAGCATGAATGCAGCTTTAATTGTTCGCCCATCACCAATACCACCCGATGCAAGTACAGGCACATCAACATGATCAACAATCTGAGGAATAAGTGACATTGATCCCACTTGCGGAATTGGTTGATTTGCAGTTGTCAGGAATGTACCACGATGACCACCCGCTTCTATCCCTTGCGCAGTAATCGCATCAATTCCTTTTTGTTCTAACAATACAGCTTCTTTGACACACGTTGCTGTACCAATCAAAACAACACCTCGCGCTTTAAACCGCGCAATAATTTCATCAGTCAGCACCCCAAAAGTGAAACTGACAATCGGAATCTGTTCATCCAGCAAAATCTGAATTTGCTCTGTATAAGAATGAAATTTTAGTGATTCAATCGAAGGAATAGCGCAATCAAGATGCTGCTCGACACTTAAACGCTGCAAATAATCTGTCATTTTTTCAGCAGCAGAAATATCAATCTCTGGAATATCGTGCGCAAACAGATTGACCGCAAAAGGACGATCGGTCAGTGCTTTTGTTTTTTTAATCAGCTCAAGCGTTTTCTCTGGAGCTAAACCACCAACTGGAAGCGAACCTAACCCGCCCAAATTAGCAATCGCTGCGACCATTTCAGGCGATGTAACACCAAGCATCGGCGCTTGAACAATGGGGTATTGTATGCCTAGTAACTGAGTTAAACGATTCTGCCAGATCATATAAAGCTCTCTTATTATTAATATTAAAGACCAAATGTTTTCGCTCTTAACCAACTAAACTCAAAATTTGCGACAGCTAATGTATAAATACGCGCATCAACTTGTTGCCAAATCGACTTCAGTTCATCAGCCTTTATATTTAAGCCAGACTGAATGAGAAACTCAGGCGCACGCTGACAAATGCGCAATGCTTCATAAATATGACGACCTTGTGAGCTACTCTCTAACAAACGAACTTGTCTCAACGCTAAAAAAGCATCAACTTGTGCGTGATTTGCATACTGAACCAGAGGCAATACAATTCGATCAAGCTGTTCGTCCAGTCTCTTCCAAATTAATAGCTTTTGTTCATCTGAATAACGGTTCCACTCAATCACTTCATAGCTAAAACGACGACAGCCACGACAGACCTGATCGCCAAAGACTGTCGAGCATTTGCCTGCACAAGGACTCAATGAACCATTTAGTAAACCACTCAAAACCACCACCTCTTATCCATTTTCATGGACAAATTCATCAGCAAAACAACTCAAATCATCTCTAAAATGCAGTAAATCACAAACGCAGTCATTTGAACCATTATCAAATGTCTCATAAAAGATTAGAATAGCGCACCCTAATTTGGGTAAAATACGTTTAATAACCGATCAAACGTTACTACGCATCAACCGCGTACCGTTACAGCACAGAGCTTCTATCCCCATGAAAGAACACGTCGCACAGCAACCTCACGAAGCAGAACTTAGCCATGACGCACAAGGCGAAAAACCTTGGGTGATTGCCGCATTGTACCAGTTTCGTCCTGTCTCATTCCCAGCAGATTTGCGTAACCGTTTGCAAGAATTGAGCGGGCATTTGCAGCTGTGCGGGACGCTGATTGTTGCTGACGAAGGGATTAATGGCACAGTCGCAGGAAGTCGTGCGTCGATTGATGAATTACATCAAGTGCTACTGAACGAAGGCTTTGATCGGATGGAATACAAAGAATCTTTCAGTCGTGAACAACCTTTTAAGCGTATGAAAGTCAAACTCAAACACGAAATTGTAACACTGGGCGTGGATGTCGAACCCTTAGCGCAAGTGGGGCATTATCTAGAACCAGAACAATGGCATGAGTTTATTCAACAAGAAGATGTCGTGATTGTGGATACTCGGAATCGCTATGAATACGCTGCGGGCACATTTAAAAACGCCATTGATCCCAATACCGAGACATTCCGAGAATTTCCTGCGTTTGTCGATGAACACTTAAGTGATGCTAAACATAAAAAAGTTGCTATGTTTTGCACAGGTGGCATTCGCTGTGAAAAATCTACCAGCCTATTGCTACAACAAGGCTTTGAAGAAGTTTATCACCTCAAAGGCGGCATTCTAAATTATCTCAAAGTCATTCCAGAAGAAGAAAGCCTCTGGAAAGGTGAATGCTTTGTATTTGATGGTCGAGTTGGTGTTGGGCATGGGGTTGAAGAAGGTGACAGCGCAATGTGTTTCGGCTGCGGCTGGCCACTCAAACGCCATGAATTACAATCTGTAAAATACGAACGCGGCGTCAGTTGTCCTCATTGCTATGACCAAACCAGCGAAGCCCAAAAAGCCCGCTACCGTATGCGTCAACAGCAACTAGATGGTGATATTTAGTTTTTATTTTTTGCGTTTAACTCGTCCTGAGCAACTGTTTGAGCAGAACGAGTTTTATTCAAATGCATGACATCTTGGATAAAACTCCCTATTAAGAACAACTCCCTTTACGCGAGTTTTGCGATGGACACGGTTTTGCTTACTTTTTCCAAGAAAAAAGTAAGACCCGCGGTAGGCGGATCCTCCCATTGCTAAGCTAAACGGTAAGACACCTACGAATGATTTTTTTTTGGCTTTAGCACATCATTCTGCACACCAACATTCTGAATTTTATTATTTATGAGTCACCACCAATTTTGGCGACCCTTTTGCAACGCCCAAGGAAACACACCATGACCACACCCCGCCTCCGCATCAAAAAACGCGATCAACAACGCCTTCGTGATGGTCATCTCTGGGTTTACTCCAATGAAGTTGATACAGATGTCACTCCACTTAAAAATATTAAATCCTCCCTTGTTCATCTAGAAGATTATCGCGGTCAATTTCTAGCAACAGCCAGCTTCAATGGACAATCTTTAATCTGCGCACGAATTTTAGATACCGAAGCACGCGATGAACTAGATGCAGTTTTCTTTGAAAAACGTATTCAAACCGCATTGGAATTACGCCAAATCACCTTTAAACAAAATTTCTATCGTTTAGTTTATGGTGAAGCAGACCTCCTGTCAGGCTTAGTGATTGATCGTTTCGCACAGACATTTGTCGTGCAAATTGGTACACAAGCGATTGAACAAGCCAAAGATGCACTAGTCACTGCGCTGCAAAAAATCTTTGGTGCAACTGCAATTATCGTCTTTAAAAATGATGGTAAAGGTCGTGCGATGGAGCAACTCGACGAATATGTCAAAACTGTTCCAGCTAATGCAAACATCACAGAATTAGAGGTCATTGAAAACGGTGTTGCTTTCAAAGCGCCTTTAGACGGTCAAAAAACCGGCTGGTTCTATGATCACCGTGATGGACGTAAATGGCTCAATGACTGCGCTCAAGGACGTACAGTTCTAGACATATTTAGTTATATCGGTGGTTGGGGCATTCAAGCAGCCGCTCATGGTGCAACCCAAGTCACCTGTGTCGATAGCTCAGCAAAAGCTGGTGAAGCCGTACTTGCTAACGCAGCACTCAACAAATTATCTCAAGTCAGTTTCATCGAATCTGATGCATTCGAGTTTGTCAAAAAACCAGTCGAAACAACCTACGATCTGGTCGTCCTTGACCCGCCAGCACTCATTCAAAAACGTCGTGATTTTGAACAAGGCCGCCAAGCCTATTTTATTCTGAATGAAGGCGCGATTCAGCGTGTGACTGAAGGTGGATTATTTGTATCTGCTTCTTGCTCGCTGCATCTAGAACGTGATGAACTGATTCGCATCGTTCAACAAGTCGCACGCCGCCAAAATAAACATGTACAACTTGTTCATGAAGCGCACCCAGCAGCAGATCATCCATCTTTGATTCCGATGACAGAATCCAATTATTTGAAATGCTTGGTGTTCCGTGTCACATCATTAACTTAACATTCAATATTAATCTACACTTTATTATCGATTTAACACACAGCATGGCACGCCATGCTCTTAGGACAAAATATGCGCTGGCTACAAATTCGCTTCGAAGTCACCAAAAACGAAGTTCAACTGGTTGAAACCCTGCTCGAATCATTGGGCGCAGTGAGCGTGATCTTAGATGACGCTGCTGATCAGCCTCTACTTGAACCGTTACCAGGTGAGACACCGATTTGGGACAAAGTCATAGTGACTGGGCTATTTAACGAAGTCGTTGACTCTGTGAATATCGATCTTGAACAGACACCCTCTGAAGCGACAAATCCAGATCAGATCATTGCATTCGTTCAAGCACAAGCGCCGACTGTTCGTGCGTTCTATGATTATTTGGAAGAGCAAGTTTGGGAGCGCTCATGGATGGATCATTATGAACCCATCCAATGTGGTGAAAATTTCTGGATCGTACCAGAATGGGTAACTCCGCCAGATCCAAATGCAGTCAATCTCATGCTGGATCCAGGACTCGCCTTCGGAACTGGCAACCACGCAAGCACATTTTTATGTCTTCAATGGTTAGGCAAAACAGACCTCAAAGATAAGATTGTCATTGACTACGGTTGTGGTTCTGGAATCCTAGGGGTTGCTGCTTTATTACTGGGCGCAAAAGCCGTTTATGCGACCGATATTGACCCACAAGCACTTCTTGCTACGCGCCAAAATGCAGCAAAAAATGGAACTGAGTCACACATTTGGGTAGGCTTACCAGATGAGTTCAACAAACAGTTTCCAAACCTCCAAAGTGATGTTATTGTCGCTAATATCCTTGCAAAACCACTGATGGAACTTGCGCCAACTTTTGCTAAATACTGCTTGCCTCATGGTCTTATTGCGCTTGCAGGTTTGATTGAAGAACAAGTGGATAGCGTGCGTACAGCATACTCACCATGGTTCAATCTACACGAGCAAGAGTATCGCGATGGAAATTGGTGCCGTTTGTCAGGCTACCGACTGACTACAGACTAATTTTTTGAAATTGTCTGGGCAGATGGGCTTTGTAAGGATACAAAGTTGGATTAGTATTTTACTTGTTAAAAACAATAAACAGGATTGTTGACTGTGACTACACAAAAAACCCGCTGCCCCTACTGCTCTAGCGTCTTCGCAGTGAGCAATGCCCAACTCGCAATTCGTGACGGTTATACCCGTTGCGGAAAATGCTTTCAGGTATTCAAAGCGGATGATTACCTGATTTCAGCCAAAAGCTCAGAAAATTCTGATGATAAAAACACAACAGATAACCAAACCAAGAATCGCTCCCATATTGTTGATCTACACAAAATTAGTCCAGCAAAGAGTAAGGGCTTTGACTCTGCACTAGATAGCTTCCTGGATAAAACAACGGTTCCAGCACAAGCCCCAGAGGAAACTGGGCCAGAGCAAACAACGATTGATTACGATCAAAAGCAAAAAGAAAAAGTCAATCTCAGCGTCATTCCAAATCCACATCCTGCGCCTGAACCCAAGACGCCTGAATCACTCTCTGCAGCAGTTCCAGTCGCAGAACGCATCCCTGATACTCCTCAATCATTGGGGCAAGAATTCAATGAACAGTGGCTGAACGAAGTCGCTCCAGAGACAGAACAGCCTGTTGAACAGCCCATTGATCAAGACAGCCATGCGAACAATATAGTCGCCAAAACGTCACCAGCAGGCTCCACCACAACAACAGCAGACAACAAGGTTGATAACAAGGATTCTCAAGGCGTTGATGACGACCTAATGGGCTATCTCAACAAAAATAGCGTACCTGCAGCAGCTGCAACAAAGATCAAAACTGATCGCGCCTTGCCTGGCATGAATGATTTTCATGAGAATCAACGCTCTAAGAAGAAAACTAAAGCTTTACCGATGCATTTTCAGACGACCAAACGAAATGTTGCACTCGACAAACTCAAAGAACGAAAATCATTTTTTAACCTTAACCTCTTTCATACGCTAGGATGGTTAGTTTTATCTTTACTCATGGTCGTGCTGTTAGCTGTGCAATATGTATTCTTTAATTTTGACCAACTCGCCGCAAATCCTCGCTATCAACCCACCATGCATAAGGCCTGTCTACAACTGGGATGTGACGTTCCTTTAATTGATATTGATAAGATCAAACTCAGTAAAGTGCTTGCAAGACATTATCAAGCTGATCCAACCGCGACAAAATTCACCGCAACGATGACCAATTCTGCCGAAGAGAGTCAGCCCTTCCCTACGATTCGATTACTCGTATTAAAGGATAAACAGGTGATCTCTGGTCGAATTATTCATCCTGCTGAATACCTGACAAGTGGTTACAACTCACAAGCTCGAATTATTCCAAATAAGCCCACTGAAATCGAATTTGTCGTAAAAATCTCACGCGAAGAAATTCCTGTATTCGCATTAGATCCCGTCCAATAAGAAGCTCATATACAACAGCTCATAACAAAATTAAGGGCTGTTGTATAGTCTATTTTTTCACCAATATTTTTGCATAAAAAACCATCAAAACTGCTGCAATGCGCAGCAGGTAATGTTATGATGCCCGCCCGCGCGATGCGTGGTTCTTTTCAATTTTTTAGTGTTCTATGTGTGTTATGCACCCGCTGCTCCGACTTTTACATATCGTGCAGTATGAATATGATTTTGCTTCGGATTTTTACCCATGAATATCAAGTCACCTGATTTTATCAACAATCCTACTGATGTTGCATTGCGCCTTCATGTTGAGCGTGCTGTTCGTCACTACTTCAAACAACTTGACGGTGCTGAGCCAGTTCAAGTGTATGACTTGGTTTTGGCAGAAATTGAAAAACCATTACTCTCAGTCGTTCTTGAACAAACTCGCGGCAACCAAACTCGCGCGTCAGAAATTCTAGGATTGAACCGTGGTACTTTGCGTAAAAAACTCAAAGCACATGGCTTAATGAGCGAGTAATCGTTAAAATATGTACAGTACAGGGCTGGTTTTCCAGCCCTTATTGTTTTTTGTGGGAGTTCTTCAATCAATAATCAGATTGATAAACATCCATACAGCATCCGCAGATCATGCAGATCGTTGCAAACACAGTTTTTTATTTGATCATGCACTGCATTTATTGCAATTGTATGAGCTTAACATTTCTTTTCATTTTATTTATTAAGCCTCAACATCATGACAGTCTCTCGCGCCCTGATTTCTGTATCCGACAAAACTGGCATCATTGAATTTGCCCGTGAATTATCTGCTCTCAACATTGAACTGCTTTCTACGGGTGGCACTTATAAACTGCTCAAAGAAAACAATATTCCAGTCGTAGAAGTATCAGAACATACTGGCTTCCCAGAAATGATGGATGGTCGCGTTAAGACCTTACATCCAAAAATTCATGGCGGCATTTTGGCTCGTCGTGGTATCGATGAAGCCGTCATGCAAGCGCATGATATTGCGCCGATTGACCTCGTGATTGTGAACTTATATCCATTTGCACAAACTGTTGCAAAACCGAACTGCTCACTCGAAGACGCGATTGAAAACATCGATATCGGCGGTCCAACTATGGTTCGCGCCGCTGCAAAAAATCACGCATCAGTCGGTATCATCGTTAACAGCAGTGACTATAGTGCAGTGATTGAAGAACTCAAAACAGCAAAAACATTATCACACGCAACTCGCTTCGACCTCGCAGTGAAAGCTTTTGAACACACTGCACAATACGATGGCATGATCGCTCAATACCTCGGCGCTCGTGTTGGCAAAATCGAAGGACAACCTGCTGATGCATTTGCACGTACCTTCAATCTGCAATTGGTTAAAGCTCAAGACTTACGCTACGGCGAAAATCCACATCAATCAGCGGCGTTCTACATTGATCCAACCGCACGCGAAGCTTCGGTTGCAACATCGAAAC
This sequence comes from Aquirhabdus sp., assembly GCA_030150135.1. Taxonomy (GTDB): domain Bacteria; phylum Pseudomonadota; class Gammaproteobacteria; order Pseudomonadales; family Moraxellaceae; genus Aquirhabdus. The sequence continues at coordinate 3,472 of JASLGO010000083.1, read as the reverse complement.
AATTGCAAGGTAAAGAACTGTCGTATAACAATATCGCGGATACTGATGCGGCATTGGAATGCGTAAAATCATTTGCAAAACCAGCGTGTGTGATCGTTAAACATGCTAACCCTTGTGGTGTCGCTGTGTCATTAGATGGCATTTTAGATGCCTACAACTTGGCGTATGCAACTGATCCTGAATCAGCGTTCGGTGGCATTATCGCGTTCAACCGTCCACTCGATGCGGCAACTGCAAAAGCGATTGTTGATCGTCAATTCGTTGAAGTGATCATCGCGCCGAGCCTTGAAGACGGTGTGCTAGAAGTAACTGGCGCAAAGCAAAATGTTCGCGTCCTCACTTGCGGTCAATTGCCTGACATCAGTGCGCGTACCAGCCAACTTGACTACAAACGCGTCACTGGCGGCTTATTGGTTCAAGATCAAGACTTAGGCATGATCAAAGACAGCGACCTGAAAATCGTCACCAAACGCGCACCAACCGAAGCCGAAATCCATGACTTGATTTTTGCTTGGAAAGTCGCGAAATACGTTAAATCTAACGCAATTGTATACGCCAAAAATCGTCAAACCATCGGAATTGGTGCTGGTCAAATGAGCCGCGTCAACTCTGCTCGTATTGCAGCGATCAAAGCAGAACATGCAGGTCTGGATGTGCACAATGCGGTGATGGCATCTGATGCATTTTTCCCGTTCCGCGACGGTATTGATAATGCCGCCAAAGTAGGCATTTCATGCATCATTCAACCGGGTGGTTCAATGCGTGACAATGAAGTGATTGCAGCTGCTGATGAACATAACATTGCAATGGTCTTTACGGGAATGCGCCATTTCCGTCATTGATCGGTAAAGTCAACATAACCCATCTTGTAGGGGCACACCTATGTGTGTGCCCTTTTTAGGGTAGACACATAGGTCTACCCCTACATAACGATATTCGATACAACCCAACGATTTTAAGATTTTTAAGGGAACACTATGAACATTCTCATCCTCGGTTCGGGCGGTCGTGAACATGCGCTCGCATGGAAATGTGCACAAGACGACGCAGTTCGTCAAATCTTCGTCGCACCCGGTAATGCTGGTAGTGCCCTTGAAAATAAATGCACTAATGTTGCACTCAATATTTTAGACAACGATGCAATTATTGCTTTTGCAAAAGGCAATGCGATTGATCTGATTATCGTGGGTCCAGAAGCTCCGCTCGTCAATGGCGTAGTCAATGCTTGTCGCGCGGCAAACCTCAAAATCTGGGGTCCGACTCAATTTGCAGCACAGCTGGAAGGCTCTAAAGCTTTTGCTAAACACTTCTTAAAACGTCATCAAATTCCGACCGCGTTCTACGATGTGTTTACCGATGTTGCTGCCGCGAAAGCTTATGTTGACCAAAACGGTGCGCCAATCGTCATCAAAGCCGACGGTCTTGCCGCAGGTAAAGGCGTGATTGTTGCCATGACTGTTGCCGAAGCCTATGAAGCTATTGATGATATGCTCGCAGGTAATAAATTTGGCGATGCAGGTTCACGCGTCGTCATCGAACAATTCTTGGATGGTGAAGAAGCCAGCTTTATTTGTATGATCGATGGTCATAACATTTTGCCAATGGCGACCAGCCAAGATCACAAACGTATTTTTGAAAACGACCAAGGCGCAAACACTGGCGGTATGGGTGCTTATTCCCCTGCTCCTGTTGTCACCCCAGAAATCCACGATCAAGTCATCAAACACATCATGCGTCCAACCGTAGACGGCATGGCAGCTGACGGTCATCCATACACAGGTTTCCTCTATGCAGGCTTGATGATTGATGCAGAAGGTACTGCGCGTGTGATCGAATTCAACTGTCGCTTCGGTGATCCTGAAACTCAACCAATCATGATGCGTCTAAAATCATCCTTGGTTGAACTCGTTGAAGCAGGCTTAAAAGGTGAATTACCAAGCCACGCAGAATGGGACAGCCGTCCTGCAATTGGTATTGTTCTCGCTGCTGGAGGCTATCCTGCGGAAATTCAGACAGGTGATGTCATTCATGGTTTGGATTATACCAGTGACTCCTCAAAAGTATTTCACGCTGGAACCACGCAAAAAGACGGCAACACCGTGACAAGTGGCGGACGCGTACTTTGTGTCACCGCACTCGGTCATACGGTTTTAGAAGCACAGCAACAAGCTCTCGCTCATATCCAAAAGGTTTCGTTTGACGGGATGCAGTATCGTCGTGATATTGGTTATCGTGCAATTGCACGCGAGCAAGCAGGTCAAGCAAAATAAGTCTGCGGATTATCCCTTCAACTTACATCCCTCTCGTACAGATCACATCATGCACCATAAAAGGACAGGGTGTGATTCATACGGTCATCTGAAATAGATAGAAGTGATTGAATAACCTATCACTTCCCCTTATGATTGGCTGAACGAACCTAAACACCGCAGCGTGCTTAACCTCGTGTTGCGTATTATCCTGATGGTTGGTGTCATATCTGTTTCGTAACGATTATTTTGTTAAACTTAAGTGCGACGCTATTTAATACTAATTAAGTTGTATGCCCTTATTTAGGATAACCCACGCTTATGTCTGATGCTTCTGATAACCCAAACACTCGCAATAAACATAAACAGCATCATACCCTCGATAAGTTGCAAACAAACGCTTTCGATCGTCGTATGTCCCTTGCGAAGGCTTCTTTTCGGGCGGGATCGCGCTGGGCAAGCGTCAATGCAGGAACAATTTTTTCTAGTCCAGAAAACAGAGAACGCAAACGCAAACAGGTCATGAGCGAACAAGCTCAGTATCTCGCCCATGAAATTGGCAAACTGAAAGGTTCTATCGTTAAAATCGGACAAATGATGGCGCTCTATGGCGAGCACTTTCTTCCTCCAGAAGTTACCGATGCACTGCACAGCCTGAATAATGATACCGTGGCACTTTCATGGTCGGTGATTGAACAACAAATCAAACATGAACTGGGTGATAAATTTCACGATCTCACGATCGATCATGAGCCATTAGGGACTGCTTCTTTAGCACAGGTTCATCGTGCTGTCAGAAAATCAGATGGTTTAGAAATCGTTCTGAAAGTGCAATATCCTGGCGTTGCCGCAGCCATCGACTCTGATCTTGGATTGTTCCGTAACATGCTCAAATTGACGCGCATGGTTCCTCAAACACGCGAGTTTGATGAATGGTTCGATGAAGTCAGTGAGATGATGCATCGTGAAGTCAACTATCCAATGGAAGCCGCAACCACCGAACGCTTCTATGAACGACTCAAAGACGATCCGCGCTATATCGTTCCACAAATTATTCACGACTATTGCACGGCCGGCGTACTCTGCATGACCTTCGAACGTGGTGTGCCGATCAACAGCGCAGTCATGTTGTCACTCCCTCAATCGCGTCGTAATAAACTCGGATCAGCATCGATTGAAATTGCTATCCGCGAATTATTTGAATGGGGTGAGATGCAAACTGA
>JASLGO010000163.1 GCA_030150135.1 Aquirhabdus sp. | reverse complement strand
TTTTTTAAATGTACGACAGGTAAATAAACGGTTTTACGCAATTGAAAACACAATTCAATGAGTGTGCGCGTAGGAACTTCACCGAATGCATCTAGGTACAAGCCGATTTTGCGCGAATTTATAAATTGGGGTTCTCGCCGTATCTGGCGAACAATTGATTGCCCTGCATGTTGGCGAGTGTGCGCCGATAATGCGAGACGCAGACGGCGCATACTTTTGCGCAGAACTTGTGTATCAGTGATTTGATGAGATATGGGAAGTTGAAATGATTTCATACTGTATTTGTATGCTTTATCACACGGAATTTCAATTGTTTTTAGAACGCGAAAAGAGGTTTTGTGGACCTAGATAAAGAAAAAACCAGTACGAGCTGGCTAAGAATCAATATTTTTGAATCAATTTTTATAGAAGATGGAACAACGAATTAGGTCTCCAAGAATGCCGCTAATAACCGTTACCCTTGAACCCGTTAGGTTCAAGGAGGAGGCGCCGATGGCTCACAGGCTTTCTACTCAAGGCAGACTTGCACACAGAACCAACAGAACGCATCCCAATAGGATGAAATCGGCTCAGGGGATTGGGCTACTTGGCGCGCACCTCAGAGATGGAGTAAGTATAACTGGTGACTTTGCAGATGCAAGGAAAACACTCAGTCTTTTGGTAAACAAAGTGCTGAGTGTTTAATATAAAAGCATTTTTTGAGTGTTAATTAACTGTGTTTATTTGTTACACCAAGTCAGTGCGGACTTGATGAAGTTGTATTACTTTGTCGCTAGAGCCGCTTCTAAACTTTCAGTCAGTTGCTGAACGAGCTGTCTCATCTGATGCTTTTCTTTAGCCATTTCATCAGAAAACACTCTGAATTGATGCTCAAGTTTGGCGTGTTCAAGGACGAGATTGAATGCAACCATTGCTCCGATACGATCGGTCTCAAGACGCGGCATTGCGGTACGCGTTTCACGATATTTATTTTCGAGCATTTTTGCAGCGACATGAAGGTTATGTTCTTCGTTTGGCGCACATTCAAATTTGTAAGTTTTATCAAAAATGATGACTTCTGTTGGCATGGATTAATTCCTTTTTTCAAACACTGTATGGTTTGATCATTAATTTGGAGATCATGATTTCGTTGGTTTATCAGTCGATTAACGCTTACAGGTTTGAATCTGTAGTGGCTGTTTGTCCCAGCATTGATAAGCGATGAATAATGGCTTCGACTTTTTGTTTAGCAAAGTCGTTTTTGCGCAACAAGGCATCACGTTCCGTTTCCAGTTGAGCTTTAATCTCATCAAATTGTGCGTATTGGGTTTCGAGTGCGAGTTTCTGTTGTTCCAGTGCTGTAATCTGTAGCTGCGCTTGAGCGAGAGAGTCGCTTAACGTGAGGTGTGTAAGCTCCAGAGCTTGGTGACGCTCAGCCAGCTCTAGTTTTTCTTGTTCACTTTGAGTGAGTGATGCCTGTAGTTGTTCAACTTTTTGTTGAAGTTCTACGCGTGCTGCTTCATCTGCTGGGTTGACCGTTTGTATGCAAAGCTGCTCTTGAAGTTCTGTATTTTCAAGTTGTTTGATGCGTAGTTGTTCAGTTAAACGACCGATGAGTGTTTGTACGTGTTGAAGTTCTGCTAACATAATTTTGTCGCCATTATTTTTGCATATCTAATAAGATTGAGCGCTAATATAGTGGGCGCAGGCTAGTTGGGTCAACCTAGATTGCGGTATATCAACGGTTTTAACACAATACTATTTATTGCATGTTGTTCGATTCAGTATTTCGTGCAAAAAAAATCTCACTTTTATGATTTGTAGCTCAAAAAATTATCGTCAAATGACGTTGAGTGATGAGTATGTTAAGCGATGAGTGTTGATATGCTGTAATTGATACATTGCTGAACGGGTTGTCGATGGAAGCTGATTCAAAACAGGTTTATATTACCAATAGTGATTGAATGACTACTTTGGTTTATTTAAGTCATTTAATTTTTTATAAAAGCAGTTTAAGAAAGGGTTTATGCAATGCATGATGATGCTTCTGGTTGGACCGAATGGGAAGGTCGCTTTTCGAAGGTGTCTGAGTTGTCAGGTGCAAGTGAATTGCATGGCTTGTTGACTGGTATTGTGGTGGTGTCAGAACCACCGACTGGCGAAGAGTGGCAGGCAATTTTAGCGAGAATTGGTTTTGAGCCATTAGCACCCGAGGCACTGCGACTATTGACTGAAGAAGCCGAAGATACAGCGGCTGCTTTGGCAGATGACAATCTGGATTATGCCCCGTTATTGCCAGATGATGATCATCCTTTGCAAGAGCGCGTTGAAGCGCTGGCAAGTTGGAGTAGTGGTGTTTTGCTGGGCTTTGGATTGACAGGTGGCAAGATTCGTAAAGACGAAGCTGAAATCTTACGCGGCTTAAGCGATGTGGCAGGTCTGCTCTACAATGATGAAGACGATGATGAGGATGGCGAAGAAAGCTATACTGATCTGGTTGAATTTGCACGTTTAATTCCTGTCAGTTTAGGCGTTGGACGGGAGCGTTTACCTGTGTCACGAACCACACTATTAACAGGACAACCGATAGTTTCTCCAAATGAAATGTTTGCTGAAGAACCTGAAATAGTTGATTCGTCTGTGGTTGAGGTTTTCAATCCAGCAAGACCGTCTTAACGCATTGTTATATTGAATCACTATTATTTTGGATTAGGCTGTTTTCAATGAATCAACTTGCTGCTTTTGCACCAACGACTCACAGTTTGCCTTCGGTTTATGCAGAGCGTCGTGCGCGCCTGCTTGCTCAAATGGGTGAGGATTCGATCGCACTGATTACAACGAGCCCGACTCATATTCGTAATCGTGATGCTGAATATCGCTTTCGTGCAGATAGTAGTTTTTATTATTTGACGGGCTTTGCAGAACCAGAGGCGCTTGCTTTTATCCAGCCGAAAAAATCGAACAATCAAATTGATGTTGAATATGGTTTGTTTTGTCGTGAGCGCAATCGCGAGCGTGAGATTTGGGATGGTTTACGTGCAGGAACTGCGGGCGCGGTTGAGACTTTTGGTGCCGAAGTTGCGTATAGAATCGAAGAATTAGATGATTGGATTCCCAGATTGTTGGCGGGCAAAAAACGTCTGTATGTACGTTTGGGTAATGACAGTGATTTTGATTTAAAAATCAGTCAATGGCTCAAAAATGCAGTATCAATTCAACGTCAAGGTGGTTCTGTGCCTGTTGAGATTATTCAACTTGACTCATTGCTCGATGAAATGCGTTTGATTAAAGATGAACATGAAATCAATACGATGCGACGTGTTGGGCAGATTAGTGCGCAGGCGCATATTCGCGCAATGCAAAATGTTCATCCCAACATGATGGAGTATGCATTAGAAGCTGAGTTGCTTTACGAATTTACCCGAAATGGTTGTCAGACTGCGTATAACAGTATTGTGGGTGGTGGCGCGAACGGCTGTATCTTGCACTACGTTGAAAACAATGCACCACTGAAAGATGGTGATTTAGTACTGATTGATGCGGGTGGGGAGTTAGATCATTACGCAGCAGATATTACCCGTACTTTTCCTGTGAATGGTGTGTTTTCACCTGAACAAAAAGCGTTGTATCAGCTTGTATTAGAAGCACAATTGGCAGCAATCGATGCGGTTAAAGTTGGTGCGTCTTGTAAATACTATGATGCAGTTGCAGTACGTATACTTGCTGAAGGTTTGGTGCGTTTAGGACTCTTGCAATTGGATGAGAAATATCCTGATATTGATGCATTAATTCAAGCCGGTGTGCATCGTCGGTTTTATATGCATGGCACTGGGCACTGGTTAGGCATGGATGTGCATGATGTGGGTGCATATAAAATCGCGAACGAGTGGCGTCCTTTGGAAGTAGGCATGGTTCTGACGGTCGAGCCTGGATTATATGTTGCGCCAGATGATGAGACTGTTGAAGCACGTTGGCGGGGGATTGGAATTCGTATTGAAGACGATGTATTGGTCACTGCGACTGGTCCAGAGGTTTTGACCCGTGATGTACCTAAAGAAATCAATGACATTGAACAGTTAATGCAAAAGGGGCGTGTGGCTTAATCATAGTTAAGCATGCGAGAAGAAGCAGCAAAAAAATCTACTAAACAGATACCACTATACGGATACAACAATGTTGAATGTTGACAGCAACGAAGATCCTTTTATCAAAGAAAGTTTAACCTTAATCAAAGTCCCTCTGTTGATTGTGGGTGGTGGGATGGTGGGTTTGACCTTGGCGCTGATGTTGGCGGAAAAAGGGATTCCCGTCACTATTCTGGAAGCGATTCGCTATCCAGAAAATACCAGTGATACACCTTATTATTCGAGTTTTGATGCGAGAAATACGGCATTATCCCGCCGCACCGTACAGATTTTTACTGACTTAGGGCTTTGGGACGTTTTGCAGGAATTTGCGACGCCGATCTTACAAATTCATATTAGTGAGCAAGGGAGCTTTGGTAAAGCTCGGTTAGATGCGCACCAAGAGGGATTGGAAAGCTTTGGTCAAGTCATTGAAAATGCATGGCTAGGGCGCGTGTTGCTAAGTAAGGTTCGTACCAACGAACTCATTACATTGATCGATGGTGTCAATGTGACTGAACTGACTCAAGACGCCGAGTATGTCACGATCACTGCGGTGAAAATGACTTCAGCAGGTGAGAATCAAGTTTTCAATATGAAGAGCCCAATTCTGATTGCTGCCGATGGTCGTGATTCCTTTTGTCGTCGTGCAGTTGGTGTTGATGTCAGTGAACACGATTATGGCCAAGTAGCTTTGGTAACGACTGTACAAACGAGTAAGCCGCATAACCAGCAGGCATTTGAACGTTTTTCTCCTCAAGGGCCTTTGGCGCTTTTACCATTATGTGGTGATACTCGTCGTGCTGTTGTTTGGACAGTACCAAAAGGGACCGAGCAAGATTGGTTAGGTACTGAAAATGACAGTCGTTTTTTGGATGCTTTGCAGGAGACTTTTGGCAATCGTGCTGGGCGATTTGAAAAAACTGGAAATCGTTTTGCATATCCTTTGTCGCAAGTATTGGCACAACGTCAAGCCATTGGGCGCGTGGTGCTGATGGGTAATGCCGCACATACTTTACATCCTGTTGCTGGGCAGGGCTTTAATCTTTGTATCCGCGATGCACAGGTTCTGACCAATACTTTGGGAATACAAGCCACTCAGGGACGTGATTTAGGTGAGCATCAGGTTCTTGTTGATTATGAAAAATCGCGATTAACGGATCAAAAACGTGTCATTCGATTCTGTGATTCGATTGTTCGTGGTTTTACACATGCTAATCCACTCTTAAAGCTGGCTAGAAACACTGGATTATTGGCATTTGATGCAATTCCAGGCGCAAAACAGCTTGTTGCAAATTACGCAATGGGATTAAAAGTATGACGATTAATGTTGCTCAAGCCGCTCCTCAAACTGCGGATGTCGTTGTTGTTGGTGGCGGCTTGGTCGGTGGATTATGTGCATTATTACTTGCTGAGTCAGGTGTTGATGTCATCGTTGTCGATGCGGCGCCACCACTGACTGATGAAGTCCGTGCGCAAGAGTTATTAAACCAAAGAGATGCGCGTGTATGGGCACTGAGCCCTGCAAGTTTGAGTTTATTGGAACGAGTAGGAGTTTGGTCACGTGTGGTTCGACATGCCCCATATCAAGGGATGCAGGTTTGGTCGCGTGATGGTCGGGGTATTCTTGATTTTGGCAAGGTGGATCAAACTAGAATTGATCAAGAGAGTACTTTACTCGGCAGCATGGTAGAGCCGGGTGTGTTGGCTTTGGCGCTACAACAAGTTATGCAGGAAAAATTAGGGGCACGTTATTTACAACCTAAACGCCTAAAAAATATCGAACGATTCAGTAATCATTGGCAAGTCACATTAGAAAGTGGGGAGCGTTATCAAACGCCGTTGGTGATTGGTGCAGATGGTGCTGGATCAATGGTACGTCAACTTGCAGGGATTCAAGTTGATTTATTAGATTATAAGCAAATGGCGTTGACGTGTGCGATTCGTACTGAAAAGCCGCATGGTGGAATAGCAAGACAAGTCTTTTTGCCGACAGGTCCATTGGCGTTTTTACCTTTAGCAAATCATGCAAAGCAATCCGATGATGAGGATGATTGCTGGCAATCTATTGTGTGGACATTACCGGCAGTCGATGCTCAGGATATGTCTGATTTAGATGATGCTACCTTGATGGCAAAATTGAGTCATGCGAGTGGTTACGCGCTGGGGCAAGTAACGGCGATTGAGTCACGTGGAATTTTTCCGTTAAAAGCACAACAAGCAAAGCTTTATTGTCTGGATGGCTTGGCATTAGTGGGTGATGCTGCGCATGTGGTTCATCCGATGGCAGGACAAGGTGTCAATTTAGGTTGTTTGGATGCAGCTGTTCTGGCTGATGCTTTACTCCATGATCGTGACCGTGGGTTATGGGCGCACAGACAGACGCTTAAGCGATATGAACGCGAGCGTAGATTACCGAATAGTGTGATGATGCATGGATTATCGATTCTGGGTTGGATGCAAAGTTCAGATCAGCAATGGATGATGTGGTTGCGTGGTGAAGGCATGCATTTGTTGACTCGATTTGATGAATTGCGTCAGGTGATTGGTGAGCAAGCGAGTGGGCGCAGTGCCATTAAAGGGACACGTTATCGGGTCATGCATTGATTGATTTTTCTTTGAATAAGTTGTGACACATCGTAGTAATTATATACAAAAAATAAACCAGATAAGCGGCATTTATCACGCTTTGAAGGGGTGAGCAAGACTAGCGAAAATTAAAACTGCTTGCTAAAGTTAAACTATTGCAAACACACTTAAAAAGACGCTGCAATCTCTGATAAAGATATGATATAAAGCGTGAAAATGGTGTGTGTTGAAGTAAGACGTAAAAGGAGAGGTAGATGAGCAGTACTGAATATACAGATGATTACGAAGGCGTAGATCCATCTGATGAAGTGTCGGATGACGATAGTCTTGATGATGTAGACGCAGCGGTCGCATCTGAAGAAGTCGGTGCCGATGCAGGTTCAGGAAAAGAAGATGGAGAGGGTCGTCCAGCTCCTGATGATTTGGCTCAGGCTGAGAGTTTATCTCCTAGTGCAAAGCGTGATGAGCGTCAGAGATTAGCAGACGAGCTTGAACGCTTTCTTGCGCAAGGTGGACGTATCCAAGAAGTTCCGCCAGATGAGAGTATTCGCGATTAATACGAATCGGAAATTAAGTAAGTTAATCATTTAACTTACTTAATTATTCTAATAATAAGATGATTTCTTTTTTCTAATCTTTCAACTGTAACGCACGTTGATAAAGCTCGTTTTTCTTGATTCCAGTGAGTTCGGATGCAAGCTGTGCAGCAGCTTTAACCGATAAATCCTGTAGTAATCGCTTGAGCAGTTTATCTGTGGCTTCGGTATTTTCGACTTCCTGTTCTGCATTGTATCCGCCAACAACAAGCACAATTTCCCCACGTTCTTGATTGCTATCATTTTGAACAAATTCTAGAAGTTCACCGAGGCTTGCTTTCTTAATTGTTTCAAAGGTTTTTGTGATCTCGCGCGCGATACAGGCATCTCGATCTTTGCCAAAGACTTCTACAAAATCAATTAAGCTGTCTAAGATTCGATGAGGTGCTTCATAGAAAATAAGAGTGCGTGTATCTTTCTTTAATCCATCGAGAGTTTGTTTACGTGCATGAGTTTTTGCGGGTAAAAAGCCTTCAAAACTAAAACGATCACTCGGTAGTCCAGATGCTGACAGTGCAGAGATTGCAGCACATGCACCAGGCACAGGAACAACACGAATACCAGCCTCATGCGCAGCACGAACTAACCGAAAACCTGGATCGCTAATGAGCGGTGTTCCTGCATCACTGATGAGGGAGATATGATCACCTTGTTGCATTCTTGCGATCAGTTCAGGAACTTTTTGTCCTTCGTTGTGATCATGACATGGCGTTGTTGGCGTATTGATGCTATATGCAGAAAGTAAATGTCCAGAGTGGCGCGTGTCTTCAGCGGCAATGATTTGGCATGTTTTAAGCGTTTGTTCTGCACGGCGTGAGAAGTCGTCTAAATGACCAATCGGTGTGGCAACAACAAAGAGAGTTCCAGCCATATCAATAAATTCCAAAGTCAAATATCATGTTTAATGTAAAATCGCTAAATGCAAATATTTGTTAAATATCACATCTTGTCTAGGGCGTGCTGAGGTTTGGTCTTTGCTTTGAAAAATCAGCGAAATTGAACTTAGACAAGGCAATCCGTGTAGCCAATATAAGCATATTGGCAAGCGGATTAACGCAGGATAAGGTCAATTTAGCCATTTTTCATGCAAAAACAACGCAACCATTCCTAATGGAGACAGCTAAAAACTGATGTGGGATCAAACCTCAACACGCCCTGATCATCTTTGCAAAAATGAAACCCAAAATGAAATATAGTTTCCGTTAAAATAGAGCTGCTTTAGATTACCAAAAATAGAAGATCATCATGATGTCGAAAACATTTATACAGAATTTGCGTTTATCTGTATTTTTATCAATCTTTTCTTTTACACCAGTTGTGCATGCCGAAATTTTGGTGTTGCTTCCAGAGCATGGTGTTTTAGCACCAGCGGCCAGTAGTATTAAAGAGGGTTTATTAGCGGCTTATTATGCAGGAACTCTGCAGCCTCCGCTTCGTTTTGTTGATACAACTGATCAACCGATGGACATTTTACTCGCAAAAGAAGTCAAAGCGACGACTGATTTAGTGATTGGCCCATTATCACGAGAACAAGTCGGTGAGGTGGTCAATATTTCCTCTATTAAAGTTCCAATGTTGGCTCTGAACCAAGTCGCCCAAGAACAAAAAAACGTTTGGCAATTTGCGCTTGCGCCTGATGAGGACGCGCAAAGTTTAGCAAAAGCAATTTTAAGTGATGGGGTGACGCAGTTGTATATCGTGACGGAACCTCAGTTTACCAAGGGTGAACGATTCAAGGATGCACTGATTCAAGCCACAAAACTAAAACCGAATTTTGTTAAAGTGATTCCACCGAGTTTAAAGCGGACTCAAGGGTTGCTTGTGCTTGGATCAAGCCAATGGGTTGGTGAGCAAAAGTTACCGCATGATCGCGTATATGCACCATCATTTGCATTTGATCGTCGAGTTCCTGTATCTAATGGTATGCAATTTTGTGATACGCCTGCATTGTTACGAGCAGACTGGCCAGAACTCAATGCCTTGAACAATAAAAAATTAACATCAACAGAAGCTCAAAGATTGCATGCGTTTGGTGCAGATGCATGGCAACTGGCGATGTTATTGGCAAATCATGCGTTGAGCGCGCAATTTGCAGGTAGAACAGGAATGATTACCTTGAAAAATCAAGATATTCAGCGCGTTCCTGTATGCTTCCGTGTCACAGATAGCGGGCTCGTGCCACGATGAGATTGGTATGACTGTCGGTCGCTCGACTAGCCCAACGCATCAGGTTGGGCAAAAAGCTGAGGAAACCGCATTAAGGTTCTTGCAGCAAAAAGGTTTTCAGCTCATTGTGCAAAATTATCATTGTTTAATGGGTGAGTTGGATTTGGTTGTTGCGCAAGATCATTTATTGGTTTTTGTCGAAGTGCGACAACGAAAATCCAGTGTATTTGGTAATGCTGCGGCGAGTGTGACACCCAGTAAACAACGAAAAATCATTAAAACTTCTGCGTTCTTTTTGCAATCTTTTCCTGAATTTGAGACAAATGATTGTCGATTTGATGTGATTGCAATCGATAGTCGGAAAAGCAACAAATCCAAAGAGTCAGACCACGAAAATCTGACCATTGATTGGATTGAAGGTGCTTTCGATGCGACGATGTTTTATGGGTGAATTATAGTCTTTGCAATATAAACAACTACAAAAGCAAGAACACTGAGCCCGTCGAAGTGTGGATTTCGCATCGCCGCACATTTCGATACTTCGACAGGCTCAGTAACCGCAGGCTCAATGAGCTATATCTCTAATTTGATGTTGTTGATTAACACAATCAACTCATTTTTTATTCAAGGTTTTGTTAGACTTCCATCATCCACGAATTCGATGTTACAGAGGTTTTTAAAATGTTTAAAAAACTGAATCCGTTGTCTACGACAACTGGCATTTTTTCAGCAAGTCGTTTCTCAAAAATGACAGCTGTATCAGTCTTATCTGCAACATTATTGATGTCCGGTTGTAGTTCTTTTATCGCAGCAAATTCTGGTACTGAACCTGTTGGCGTTGCATCGAGTGATCGGACTTGGGGGCAGATTTTTACAGATAATTCGATTGAAAAAACAGCAAGTATTAATCTCTATAAATTAGATCCACGCTTTAAAATGTCTCGTGTAAATATTCACTGTTTTCATGGCGTTGTGCTGCTTACAGGACAGGTGCCTGATGCGAATTTGAAGCGTTTGGCTGGTGATAATGTTAAAGCAATGGATGACGTGAAAGCCGTACAGAACTATCTGACGGTTGGCGATGAAATTGGTTATGACCAAATTGTACAAGATGGAATCACGACTGCAACCGTCCGTAAAAACTTCTTATTGCTGAAAGGCTTTAAAGATTCTCGCGTCAAAGTTGTGACCGAGAACAATGTTGTGTATCTAATGGGTAAATTACCGAAGAGCGATGTGGACTGGTTGTTGGATACACTGCAACGTACACCAAATATTGCTCGTATTGTGACACTGATTGATATTCTTCCTGAGGCTGCGCCTACAATTTTAGAAACGCCGATCGATCATCGACCATTAACAACAAATCATAGTAATGATACGACTGCTGTGATTGAACCCACTGCGATTGCTACACCGATTGCAGTAGATCCTTCAGTAACGTCTCAGCAGCTCCAACAGTAATGGGGTAATTGGGGGGTGTTGGCATTTGATATTGCCTTCAGCTTTTGTAGGGAATCCAAATTCAACACTTCCTATTGATTACGTTGTAATCTGAATATTTTTGGCTAACTTATGAATCAACAAGTGATTGTGAAACCACGCAAAATTTTGAATGTGAAGAAGACTAAATTTTTTGACACAGTGAGCGGTGTGATTGCAGGTGTTTGTACCTTTTCACCGACTCGAGTCTTGACTGCGCTTTCGTCGCAGCGTGGTTTAACGATCACCAAAGATATTCGTTATGGTGCAGATCCACGACAGGCGCTTGATATTTATCAGCCAGCCCTGAGTGCCGCGGAATCTCAAACCAGTGGGTTGCCTGTTGTTATTTTTATTCATGGTGGTTCTTGGCAGCATGGTGACAAAGCGGGTTATGGTTTTGTTGGGCGGAGTTTGGCGCAGGCTGGTTATGTGACTGTAGTGATCGAGTATCGACTCGCGCCAAAGAATATTTATCCTGATTATATTCATGACTCAGTGAGTGCGATTTCATGGGTTTATCAACATATTGCGCAATATGGTGGTCATCCTGATCAAATTTTTGTGATGGGGCATTCGGCGGGTGCATTTAACGCGGTGACGGCTGTCGTTGATGAGCGATTCTGGAAGGACAGTTTTGTACCAAGCACTGCGATTAAAGGTGTGATCGGTCTGGCTGGGCCATACTCTTATGATTTTCGTGAGTTTGATAGCAGGGTTGCTTTTCCGACCGATCTCAAACCTGAAGATATCATGCCAGACAGTCATGTCCGCTCAGATGCGCCACCTCATTATTTGTTGACGGCTGAGAAGGATACGTTAGTTGGGATCAAGAACTTACTTAAAATGAAACGTGGTCTTGAACGTGCGAAAGTGCCTGTCGAAACGGCTGTCATTTATAAAGTGAATCATATTACGATGATTGTGGCGATGGCATCGCCGATGACATGGATGGGTGATACCAGACAGATGGTCTTGGATTATTTGGCGCGTCGGCTGAAAGAGAGTTGATTGAAATTTAGTTAAATACAATGAAATTATTATCTGAACTTATGATATGGAAGCATGTTGATAATACTAATGCTATTAGGTATTGCTGTTTTCAAGATTTACATACGCATAAATATGCAGTGCAAAGTGCAGACTTTTTTAGCCTGCCAGTTGATGAAAAACAACTTAAATTTTTAAATATACAATTTCTTGAGCTACTTATGGAAAATTTCCCAACTGAAAGGTGTACTTGGTATGCTTCGATAGAGGAAGCTATTGCTGCGCACGATGACTTATTTTCTAAGTAATTCATGTTATAAATTGTATTGAAGAGACTGAATGAATAAAGATTACTTATAAAAAATTATATTTTTTATTTAGGTCGTAATCACCAAAGGTGATTGCGACCTATGGCTCTTGTAATTAATTAGATAAATATACTTTGAGCATGTCGAATTCTACGATATATGAAACTCAATTCACTTCGACACGCTCAGTGAAATAGGTTTTATTTGTAGAGGGAGCCATAATATTTCTTGTTAATTAATCAACCCAGTCAACCACTTCCCAATATCTTGGATTTCTTCAATACAAACAGAATGTGCCATTGGGTAGGTATGCCATTCCACTGTGCAACCGAGTTGCTGCGCACGATCTCTTGCATCAATTCCCATCGGCAAAAGCACGATATCATCTTGTAATCCATGACCTGCAAAAATCGGGGTATCACGATTATTCGCAGAAAATTCGGCTTGAATCAAGTCTGGTGCTGGCATATATGCAGAGAGCGGCATGATACCTGCCAGTCGTTCTGGCTGAGTCAAACCAACGGTATAAGCCATCGCACCGCCTTGAGAGAATCCAGCCAGCACAATACGATCACTTGGAATGCCACGCGCATTTTCACGCGTGATTAATGCACGAACCCGATTGCGTGTTGCGAGAATCCCAGCTTCGTCGATTTTGCGATTGCTGCCATCCAGCGACAAAATATCGTACCAAGCGGGCATACGATAGCCGCCATTAATCGTGACAGGCATGTGTTCTGCATGTGGAAATATAAAACGAACGGCTGCTGTTTTTGGTAATCTGAGCTCAGGAACAATCGGTGCAAAATCATGACCATCAGCACCTAAGCCATGTAGCCAAATGACACAGAACGTCGGGTTTGGTGCGGTTTCAATTTCGATTTCCGTACGATTTTTTGCAAATTGCTCAGTCATTACAAAGATTCCAAAATCTGTTTCTATGAAGTGTTCATAGTATACGTGCTTTAAAAAATAATGGATTCAAAATTGGCATTATCGTATGAGTTTTGAGTGAAGGATGAGCTTATATTTGATTGTCATTAGTATGCTTTTATTGAATTATTCTTTGCTACAATATGGACATTCAATAATAACTTTTGAGCAAATGATATGAGTGCAATCGTCAACCTGCCAGTCACAGATTGGCAAACGCCTTTTGCTGTTGAATTACAAAATCAGGCGATACGTTCACTTGAGCATGGTGATGTATTGGTATTTCCTGAGCTCAGTTTTGCCATGAGCGAAGCTGAACAACAATTTCTTTCTCCGTCTATTATCGGAAAAGCAAAGAATGTCAGCTTTGACATTAATTCAGACAAATTACAAGGCAGCAATGTAGACGAAGAAGCGACAGTCTTATTGCGCCATATGATGCATCGTTATGCAATTTTCAGTAAAGGATTGATCGATCACTTATTTCCACAATACCAACAAGATTTGATCCAATCTCGTACCAGCTATCGACCTTTAGAAGTTGAAGGACGTACCACTTCTTGGCGTAAAGATGATACACGCCTGCATGTGGATAGTTTCCCAGCGACACCTGTACAAGATAAACGTATCCTTCGTGTGTTTACCAATGTAAATCCACATGGCAAACCACGTTCATGGCGTGTGGGTGAGTCTTTTGAGAAAGTAGCAGAGCGTTTTCTGCCTAAAATTTCTGGACCATTTTGGGGTGTTAGTGGCTTTCTGAATGCAGTGGGCTTAACCAAAAGTCGTCGTAGTCCTTATGACCACTATATGCTGCAAATGCACGACAACATGAAAGCTGATTTGGATTACCAAGCCAATGTTAAATATTTGGCACATGAATTTCCAGCGGGTAGCACGTGGGTTGTATTTACTGATCATGTTTCACATGCTGCAATGGCTGGTCAATATATGTTTGAACAAACATTTTATTTACCTGTCACGGCAATGCATGATGAGCACCAATCACCTCAGCGCATATTAGAGCGACTGACGGAACAAACGTTGTTGTGATTTATATTTAAGGTTGATTCAGAAATCAAGGGCTAATATTGTGATGATATTAGCCCTTGTTAGTTTGACTCAGAAACCACTAATTTAGTTAATCTCCGTCATGATCTCCTTGATCCCAGCCACGATGTTTTCCGTGGTCATGATGCTCTCTGTCATGATCCCATCCTCGATGTTCGCCGCGGTCCCAGTGCTCATCATGATCATAATGTTCGCGATAATGTGGTACATAAACGGTGTTATACCAGTTATCTTGTACAAAATAGACTGGGCGACCACAAGCTTGATAGAAACCACAGTATCGACGCCAGTGTCTTGCATGATCAGGTCGGACGTGGAGGTAAATAGGTTCGACAGCTACAGGTCCACGATCAATCCACATGGGTTCTGTATAAATAAGTTGAGGCGGAGGCGCATCTCCTAGATTGATCTGGCCATAAAATCCTGGCTGCCCGACATTAATCGATACACCAACAGCAGCGGATGCGAAGATGGGGGCTGCAAGTAATCCAACTGTCGCTAAAAATTTAATAGGCTTCATGATGAACTTTCCTTTGCAGTATTGGCTGGATTGATGGATCTTTCCAGCATATATATGTGTCTAAGGTTGTTCTGAATAAGTGCACACAAAAGTAAAAAACTCGCACCATCAGATTGATAGTACGAGTTTGGCATAAATAAACAAGTTATAAAGTAGCAACTCTTTGCATATCTGTAGCAGATTTGCGCAACAATGTGAACTAGATCAAACTTGGGTGAGATTTTGGCTTTGTTTGATTGCTTCTAAATAACCACGAATACGCGTGACATAGTGTAAGCATTGCGCATATTGTGAGTTACTTTTTGCATGAGTCGATAAGTACTGATAGGTTTCTGTCCAATTATCTGGATTTTTGCCCATCTTTTTGACGGCACTACGTACACGATCTACATTGCCACTGCCCATATTATAGGCCGCTAGTGAGAACCAGATACGATCTGGGTTAGGGATGCTCGCATATTGAGCCATCAACAAGCTCAGATATTGTGCGCCGCCTTTAATACTCTGAGCGGGGTCGTTACGATTACTAATTCCCATTTCCTTAGCCGTACCTTGAGTCAGCATCATCAAACCACTGACACCAGTCGGTGAAATCGCTGTTGGTACTAAATGCGATTCTTGATAGCTGACAGCAGCAAGGAGTTGCCAATCAAGATTTTGCTTTTTTGCATTGAGCTGAAAAGATGCTTTGAGAATTGGCAAGCGTTTATTCAATGCCTGACTCAACGCAGTTTTTTCAACTTGATCGTTCATTAGATGACGATTATAGAATGCCGCAAGTTGCTTGGTGCTACCCAGCTGGCGTTGGTCACAGACAAAACCATGTCCGCTTGCAGTCAGTGGGTCTGCGCCATCACGAAAAGCCCAATTCACAGAAGCATTTAATCCTTCGTTGCTTAATGTGTTTGAATTACCACAGCTTAGGCTCACGGATGTTAAAGATTTATTACTTAACATATTGAGAGTAGCTGTCGTCAAAGCAACATCAGCTTTGCCTTGTTTCACCAAATCGAGTGCAATGGCATTGCTTGCAACTTGTTTAAATTCAAAGTCGACATTCAGGTCTCTAGCAAATTCACGAGACATTTCATAGCCAAAGCCATGCAAAAAGCTGCCTGACTTAAAGAA
This sequence comes from Aquirhabdus sp., assembly GCA_030150135.1. Lineage (GTDB taxonomy): Bacteria > Pseudomonadota > Gammaproteobacteria > Pseudomonadales > Moraxellaceae > Aquirhabdus. The sequence goes on along the minus strand of JASLGO010000163.1, from coordinate 360 downwards.
TGTTGTGTCACCAGCAACGCTTACCACGCGAAGTTTATGGCTCTCGATGACTTGGTCAAGCTGAGTGGCTTGACTGAAACCTTGTAGTGCAAGACCAGCAACAACAATCCCGCCTACGAGTAAAGGCTTCTTAACGATGCTGTGATTAATGAGTGATCGTAATGAGAAGTTGGCGTTTGGTTGATCATTTTGATCATTAAGTGTGGTAGCAATTAAATTTGTATTCTGTTTTGCGTGAGAGCTTTTACTGTTAAAAGAAAAAAAGGCATAGCTATAGGCTAACCAATCAGAAATGGGGCGCATGTGTGTCTCCAGCAGACGGTATCGGAACGATGCAATTCAATAAATCAAGTGCATCGT
>JASLGO010000005.1 GCA_030150135.1 Aquirhabdus sp. | reverse complement strand
AGAGAGTGGCTGTTGCGATGCTGCCCGAAGCATGAAATCATTGCTATACGTCATAGCTGCGGTGATAGTATAAAATCAATACTATATTTTCGCCACACTTACACGAATTAACTTGTCATTTTTAGTGGGTTAGCCGCTTTTTAAATGCTAAGACTTCAGCAGATTTTAGTGTAATCGTTTTTTAAGGATCGTTACCATGACTACTTCACCCGACTTGCAGGGTAATTTGGGTCAATCCAAAACCAACTTGGATTCATTATCAAGACTTTTGGTGGATGAAGATGGTAAACCACTTAAGGCTATGCCTCCAGTTGAGAAGTGGAATCCAAAGTATTGTGGTGAAATGAATTTGGTCATTCGGGCAAATGGTGAGTGGTGGAATGAAGGCGTGAGAATGACTCGCGAGCCGCTGATTAAACTCTACTCAACCGTACTTTGGCGTGAGGAAGATCAGGCTGGTGATCGCTATTATCTGAAAACGCCTGCGGAAAAAATTCAAATCCAAGTTGAGGATGCTCCATTATTGGTGGTTGACGTGGCACAAGTCGAAGATGCAGGTCAGATTTTTATTCGCTGTACAACTAAAACGGGTGATGTCGTGATTGCTGATGCCGAGCACCCTATTGAGATGCGTACCTTTCATCAAAATGGTGTGGATGAGATTCGCCCTTATATTCGCATTCGTCGAAATTTAGATGCATTAATTCACCGTAATGCGTTTTATCATTTGATTAGCTGGAGCGATTTACGGTCAACAGATGCAGGCGAAGCGATGGTTTTACAGAGCGGGTCAGAACAATTTGTTTTAGGTGCTGTTGAGTAATTAGTCATTTTTGTATTTAGGTCATTTAGTTTTTTGGAGTTATCAGTTGTCGGATCGTCCTCAAACCTATAAGCATTCTGATGCACCAATTGGGGTGTTTGATTCTGGAGTTGGTGGCTTATCGGTGGTTGCAGAGTTGCAATTACTGATGCCGCATGAATCCATAATTTATCTGGCGGATACTGCCCACGTTCCTTATGGGACGAGGTCTGATGAGGAGATTCGGACACTCACTGCTTGCGCCGTGGAATGGTTATATCAGCAGGGCTGTAAGGCGGTTGTTGTTGCATGTAACACAGCATCAGCATTTAGCTTGACGCATTTGCGTGCAAAATATGGGGATAGTTTTCCAGTCATTGGTTTAGTGCCTGCCGTCAAACCCGCAGTTCATCGTACCCAGAACAAAAAAATCGGCGTATTAGCAACACAAGGCACGCTACGCGGTACATTACTAAAAGATGTTATTGCTGAAATCGCTGTGCCAGCGGGCGTTGAGGTTTTGACCGTGATGAGTCCTGCACTTGTTCCTTTTGTGGAGGCTGGTGAGGAAAAATCTGAGGCGTGTTATGCAGAATTAAGACGTGTTTTAAAACCATTAGCGGATGCTGGCGTTACGGAGTTGGTTTTAGGGTGTACGCATTATCCATTTTTGCGGCAGTCGATTGAGCATGTTTTTCCAAATGTTTTTCATTCTTTGGATTCAGGAGCTGCGGTTGCAAAGCAAACGGAGCGTGTATTGGCACAGCGTGAGCTGTTGATGACAACATTTCTTGATCAAAAATTTGATTGTTTTGTAACTGGAAATGTTGAATTAGCTCAGCATGTTATTGATCATCTTGTCGATAAAAAAGTGAAGGTCAATCAAGCAAAATATTTGATTGATAAAGAGTTATATGGCGCTATATTAAATAATGGATAGATGTATTTACAGGTTACCTGTATTGGATTAGTATAATTTATATTTTTATTTGTTTTATATTGCGCTCGCTTGGTAGCGAGTTTTAAAAGTGCAGTGTTTTTAGAAAATAGCCCTGATTTAAGAACAGAATCTAATTATTAATCATGTTGTTTCGCGTTTAAAAGTAATCGAAAAATAATTGTTTTGTGACTTGAATCTATCAATATGATTTTTAATGTTTTTTAATGAAGTAAAATTATTTTTTATTATAAATATAGGGCGATCAACATGGTTTTTACCATAGATTGCTTTTGGGGAGTTTAATAATGCGTGTAGCCTCTATTCACAAAGTGACCACTCAAAACATTAATTATTGTTCATCTAATGAAATGCCCTGTCGATTTAATCGCTTAAATGTGATTTTGCGCACAATAATATTACCTTTAGGTTTGTTTAGCTTGAATCACGTTTGGGCTGCAAGTCCTGTAGATTTGGCAGCATTGCAACGTCAAAACGATGTGATTTTGCAGCAACAACAAGATCAAATTCGCCAAGACCAAGAAAATGCACGTCGTGCGATTGTGCCAAATGGGGCATCCTTAAAAACACCAAGTCCTGTAAAGACAGAGCCGGTAGGCCCTTGCAGAGATATTCAAGAAATTGTGATTAACGGTGCTGATCATCTTTCAAAATCAACAATTAAACATATTGTTCAGACTTATCAAGGGCGTTGTTTATCTACCAATGATATTGAAGCTTTATTAACGCAAATTACAGGCACATATTTTAGTCGTGGCTATATCACGAGCCGAGCTTATTTACCCGCTCAAGATTTAAAAACTGGAAAGTTGACCATTATTGTTGTTGAAGGCGTGGTTGAGCGTTATCAGATTGAAGGTCCCGCAGCGAGTAGAATTTGGCCTTATGGTGTCTTTCCGAGCTCATCAGGTCATCTGCTGAATCTGCGTGACATAGAGCAGGGGATTGATCAGATTAACCGTGCATCATCCAATAATGCTCGGCTTGATATTCAACCTGGAAGCAAGCCTGGTGAAAGTGTCGTGGTTGTACAGAATCCTGCAACGTTCCCATTACATTTATTAACGTCGTATGATAATCAAAGCGTTGCTGCTACTGGTCGTGAAAGTGGCATGGTCACAATCACAGAGGATGGCTTGCTCCATGCCAATGAAATTGTGTCAGTGACGCGCCGTCAAACGCTTCCTAATAACGATCATCATTTTTCTGACAGTAATGCACTGAATGTGTCGTTACCTTTTGGTTATAGCACACTGAATTTTAATGTCAGTAGTAGTGCTTACGATAGTCTGGTTAATACTCCAAGCGGAACGCCATTGCTTTCTCAAGGTAATACGCTCACACGTAGTTTAGGTTTGGATCGGGTGGTTTATCGTGATCAAGATAGCCGAATATCTTTATCAGGCACATTAAGTACGCAACGTACAGATAGTTATATCGCCGATCAGTTTCTGGATGTAGGTAGTCGCAGCTTGACGTCTTTTGATGCAGGAGTGACTGGTTTTACGCGACTCGCAGGTGGCATTTTTAATGTGCGTCTGGATTATGTTCATGGTCTGACGATTCTCGATGCGTTAAATGACCCTAAAGGTCTTCCTTCCGATTTACCTCATGCTCAATTTGCAAAGGTCATGATTGATGCGGGCTATGATCGCCCATTTGCCTTTATGGGATTGCCATTTCACTGGTCAAGTCATGTGAGTGCACAAGAAAGTAATACCAGTCTGTTTGGTTCACAGCAAATGATCATCGGTGGGCCGTTAACAGTCAGAGGTTTTTTGAATACGTCGCTGAGCGGAGATAGTGGATATTACTGGCGTAATGAGCTGGGTTATCCACATGCTTTTGATCTCGGTGGCAATACCCTGAATACACGATTCTATGCAGGCGTAGATGTAGGGTGTGTAAACAACAATGCATCTGGCGTGCCTTCAGGCGCACTCTCAGGAGTTTCTTTGGGTGTTTCTGGGCAACTTCGCCAATTTTCTGGAGAGTTGAGTCTCTCTCATCAGATGTCACAACCTGCTGATACGGTGCGTGAATCTGGACAGGTCTTTTTCCGTCTGTCTTATTCGAACTAAGGAATAATAATTATGAATAAGTTCTATCGGGTTATTTGGAATATCAGTCTAGGTACTTGGATTGCGGTTGCAGAAACTGCACGCGCACGTGGTAAGCGAAATGGAACGGTTAAGCGAGCTGCAGCAGCAGTATTGGGTTTGATTGCAGTTCCTGTATGGGCTGCACCTCCAGGCAATCCTTCAGTGACTGTTGCGACTGGATATAACAATGCAAATGCCTATGCTGCAAGCAATGGCGCGACCGTGGTGAATATCAGCACACCAAACTCTGCAGGCTTATCATCAAATTATTTCCAACAATACAATGTCAACAGCAGCGGCTTGGTATTGAATAACAATAATACCAGTACGATTAGTGCACAATCTCAGTTGGCGGGAAAACTGTTTAGCAATACCAATCTGACGACACCTGCATCCGTGATTTTGAATCAGGTCGTGAGTAATAACCGCAGTAATATCGCTGGCTTTACCGAGGTTGCTGGTACGAAAGCAGACGTGATTGTTGCTAATCCTTACGGGATCACGTGTTCGGGTTGTGGTTTCTTGAATACTGATCGTGTAACGCTAACGACGGGTGTGCCTGTTTTAAATAGTGCGGGTGCTTTGGCTGGGTTTAATGTACAGCAGGGCGATATTCTGGTGAATGGCAGTGGGCTGAATGCATCAGGTCAGCAGATTCTTGATTTAGTGACCCGAGCTGTTGAACTACAAGCACCAATTAATGTCCCTGATCTTGGTATTACTACGGGAACAAATCAGTGGAGCTATATCACACGCAATGTAACGGGTACGACATCTGGCGTAGGTACTGCGCCGAGTTATGCGATTGATAGTAGTGCGCTGGGTGGAATGTATGCGAATCGAATTCGTTTGATCGCAACAGAAAATGGTGTTGGCGTTCGATTATTAGGTAATGCTGCGGCAGCAACAGGTGACTTTGTACTGACATCTGCGGGTACGATTGCTTTACAAAATCAGATTTCAGCCAAGCAAAATATTGCAATTACTGGTACGGATACCAGCGCACAGTCTGTGACTGAAACGGATAGCAGCCTGACAGCAGGTCAAGGTTTGTCAGTTACGAGTAGTGGCGGTGTTACGCTGAATGGTGGCGCATTGGTTGCTGGTCAGAATCTTGGATTAACCGCAAATAGTTTAGTTGATAGTGCCGATAGTGCGACGCTGAGTAATAACAACCAGCGTGCTGCAGGTTCTGCTTTAACTTTGAATGTCAGTCATGCGGCAAATCTCAATGGTACAAACTGGCAAGCTACGGCAGGCGATTTGCAAGGTACTGTTGGGAATTTAAATGTTGGTACTAATGGTGCGAATTTAAAGTCGAGCAATAATCTCAGTCTGAATAGTAGTGGTGATCTACAACTCGGTACTGCGAATCTGTCGAGTGGGAAAGATCTCAATCTCACGGTAGGCGGTACATTGGGTTCAAATGGCGGACAACTACTTTCCACGAATAATTTAAACATCAATAGTACAGGCGATTTGAATTTAGGAACTTCGCTGGTTTCAGGCGGTGTTAATACAACGCTTAATGCGAAAGGTGCGATTAATATTGGGAATGCTGCGGGCGAAGCCGTAGAAGCATTGACTGGAATTGTCAGCGTGACTGCTGGTAATGGTCTGAATAATACTGGAACGATCTCGGCGAATGCAGGTGCTGCAACGTTTGATGTCAGTGGGACATTAAGTAATAGCGGTAAAATTCAGTCTTTAGGAAATCTCACGATTGCAGATGCAACTGGTGCAAACAGCGAGACGATTGCGAACAGTGGCAGCATCCTGACGACAGGTCTTTTAAATTTACAAGGCAATGCTGTTAGTAATACTTCAACAGGCACAGTGCAAGCTAATCAAGGCGGTACGTTAAAAGCGGGGAGTTTGACTAACGCTGGTCAATGGTTGTTATCAACACAAGCTGGTACAGCCGATGCGGTCACTGTTTCAGGTGCATTGACGAATAGCGGCACACTTCAATCAGCCCATGATCTGAATTTGACTGCACAAAGCGTAGATAACCAATCACATCTTCTCACTGCAGGCAATCTGGCTGCAACTGTTGTCTCTACATTCAATAATGAAACGAATGCGATTATGCAATCAGGTTCAACATTGACATTGAATGGTGCAAATACTTCATTAACCAATAGCGGCACATTGCAAGCGACAGCCGTGAGTTTGACTACGGCGAATGGTCTGACCAATAGTGGAACTATTAGTGGTGGTACTAACACCAGTGCGGGCACATTATCTATCACAGGTGGAGCGACGCTAGGTAATACGGGCGTTGTCCAATCGAATGGCGCACTGAATATTGCTATGAATGGCGCAGGTGCAGACCAGATCACCAATAGTGGCACGATATTCACAACAGATGTATTGACCTTAACAGGTGCATCAGTCGGTAATGCTTCAACAGGAACAGTGCAGGCAAACAAAGGCAGCACGCTACAAGCCAGTAGCTTAACCAACGCAGGTCAATGGTTACTGTCTACGCAAACAGGCTCAGCGGATACGGT
>JASLGO010000109.1 GCA_030150135.1 Aquirhabdus sp. | reverse complement strand
TTTGCACCACGTTTGATGGCGGTACAGATCGATGATGGTGCAGGTAAGGTCTTGCGTAAAAAGATTGAAGCGCTAGGCGTTGGCATCCATTTGGGTAAAAACACTACTGAGATCGTCGATGGTGAAAACAGCCGTCATCGCATGAACTTTGCTGATGGCTCACATCTTGAAACCGATATGATTTTATTCTCTGCGGGAATTCGTCCACGCGATGATTTGGCACGCAAATTTGGTTTAGATGTTGGTCCACGTGGCGGTATTGTGATTAACAATGAATGCTTGACCAATGATCCTGATGTTTATGCGATCGGCGAGTGTGCGCTTTGGGAAGGTCGTATTTACGGTCTAGTTGCACCAGGCTATCAAATGGCAGAAACTGCAGCGCATTCCATCATTCAACATGAGAAGAAAAAAGAGTTTTTGGGTGCAGATATGTCAACCAAGCTCAAACTCATGGGTGTAGATGTCGCGTCGATTGGTGATGCTCATGCGACAACAGCGGGCGCACAAAGCTTTGTTTATGTCGATGAACCGAATGAAGTTTATAAAAAGCTGGTGGTCTCTGCTGATGGTAAAAAACTGCATGGTGCGGTGCTGATCGGTGATGTAGAAGCCTATGGTGGTTTGCTGCAACTGATGTTGAATGACATGGACCTGCCAGACAATGCACAAGCATTGATTTTGCCGAGCTTTGATGGTTCAGCAAAGCCAGCTTTAGGCGCAGATGCTTTGCCAATGAGTGCAACGATTTGTTCATGTAATAACGTCAGTAAAGGTGAAATTTGTGATGCCGTTGCGCGTGGTTGTATGGACTATGACAGCATCAAAGATGGCACTAAAGCAGCGACTTCTTGTGGCGGTTGTTCGGCACTTGTGAAACAAGTGATGAATGCTGAACTGGAGAAAATGGGCGTTGAGGTCAAAAAAGACATCTGTGAACATTTTGCTTATTCACGCCAAGAGCTATTTCATCTCTGTCAAGTGGAACAAATTAAGTCATTTGATGAGTTGCTCGAAAAACATGGTAATGGTCAACATGATGGTTGCGATATTTGTAAACCAACTGCGGCTAGTGTTTTGGCATCGCTTTGGAATGAACATGTCCTGAAAAAACCACTCGCAGGTTTGCAAGATACCAATGATTACTACATGGCGAATTTGCAAAAAGACGGTACTTACTCTGTCGTACCACGTATGCCAGGTGGTGAAGTCACACCAGAAGGTTTGATTGCTGTTGGTGCGGTCGCCAAGAAATATAAGCTCTATACCAAAATTACTGGCGGTCAACGCGTGGATCTTTTTGGTGCACGTTTAGAACAATTGCCGTTGATTTGGAAAGAATTGATCGATGCAGGTTTTGAATCTGGTCATGCGTATGGCAAATCATTGCGTACCGTAAAATCTTGTGTGGGTTCAACTTGGTGCAGATACGGCATGCTGGATTCAGTAGGTTTTGCGATCGAGTTAGAAAATCGCTATCGCGGCTTGCGCTCACCACACAAAATCAAGTTTGCAGTCTCTGGCTGTACTCGTGAATGTGCAGAAGCGCAAGGCAAAGACGTTGGTGTGATTGCAACTGAAAAAGGCTGGAATTTGTATGTCTGCGGTAACGGTGGTATGAAACCTCGTCATGCAGAATTGCTTGCTTCTGATTTGGATAGTGAAACATTGATCAAATATGTCGATCGTTTCTTGATGTTCTATGTCAAAACAGCAGATCGTCTACAACGCACCAGCGTGTGGCGTGACAATATGGAAGGTGGTCTGGAATATCTTAAAGACGTCATTATCAATGATTCTTTGGGTCTTGCAGCAGAGCTAGAGTCACAAATGCAATATGTTGTCGATACTTATCAATGCGAATGGAAAACAGCGATCAATGATCCAGAAATCATGAAACGCTTCAAACCTTTCGTTAACTCTAACCAAGCCGATGACAACATCGTGTTTGTGGAAGAGCGTGGACAAATTCGTCCTGCGACACCCAGTGAAAAAGCTGGACGGATTAATGTGGTTGAAGTTGTTGGGATGGCGTAAAGATTGTTCATGATTAGACGTATTTAATATTTACCTCCTTCCCCTTCAAGGGGAAGGTCGGGATGGGGATGGTTTTATTATGAAATCAAAACCATCCCCATCTAAATCTTCCCCTTGAAAGGGAAGACTTCAAAGCAAAATCATTGAAAATCTATTTTAATGATTAATTTAAGATTAACGTTTAAAGTATATAAAAGATTGGAGATTATCATCATGTTAGAAAAAATTTGTACGCTAACTGATCTTGTCCCGAACATTGGCGTTCCAGCATTGGTGAATGGTGAGCAAGTTGCATTGTTTCGTTTGAAAGATGGCAATGTGTATGCGGTTTCAAATTTTGATCCGTTTAGTCAAGCTAATGTGATTGCACGCGGTATTACAGGTTCATTGAAAGGCTATGATGTCGTTGCATCACCAATTTATAAACAACACTTCGATTTAAAAACTGGCGTATGCTTGGAAGACGATAGTGTTTCTTTGAAAACGTATAAAGTTCAAGTGGATGGCGAACAAGTATCCATTTATTCGTAGTAATTGATAATTCTGGCACGGTTAATGCTTTATTAAATATGTGAGTTAAGTCGACGGTATCCAAAGGCGGATCGAAGGCTTGTTAAGATTCAGTTTGGTTAAGCATAAATTTAGTTTAAGTGGACAAAGGCGTCCATACCAGAGCATATCGGTATGGGCGCTTTTTATTTACTTTAAGTTATTTTTATTTCGACATATTTAATTAATTTGAAGGGGTATTCTCGTGGCTAATCAAATTCCTCTATTTAAATTGAGCGTTCCTCGGATCAAAATTCTGCATCATTCGTGGATTGCCTTTTTTATTACCTTTTTAATCTGGTTTGCATCCGCACCTTTAATGCCAGCTCTCAAAACGTATTTTGGAATGACTGGAGCAGAGGTCAAGGCATTGCTGATGTTGAACGTCGCATTGACCATTCCAGCGCGTGTTTTGATCGGGGTGTTGGTTGATAAAATCGGTCCTCGTAAATCTTATACAGGCATTTTATTTGTGGGTGGCATATTGTGTTTAGCGTTTGCCGCAGCGCAAAACTATCAACAATTAGCCATATTACGTTTTCTCCTCGGTTTTATTGGTGCTGGATTTGTGGTTGGGATTCGCCTTATTGCCGAGTGGTTTCCAGCAAAAGAAGTTGGATTCGCTGAGGGGATTTACGGTGGTTGGGGGAACTTGGGCGCTGCAATTGTTTCGATGACGATGCCTTTCATTGCATTTAATATCGTTGGTGGCGCAGATGGCTGGCGTGCTGCGATTGCAACAACTGGAGTTCTTGCAATTGTATATAGCTTTATCTTTTATCGTAGTGTTCGTGATACACCAGAAGGCTCAACGTATTTCCGTCCGATGAAATCGGGTGGTTTAGAAGTGACAACCAAAGGTGATTTTGTATTCTACGTATTCATGACTGCACCGTTATATCTGGTTCTAGCATTCATGGCATGGCGCTTATCACCTGCTGGTTTGAAATTGCTGTCTGATAGCCAAACATTGCTTGCTTACATTGCCATTGCAGCACTCACTGTTTATCAATATTCAAAAATCTGGCAAGTGAACAAGCATTTGTTTGATGCAAATGCAGTAGTTCCACCACGTTATGAGTTTAAACAAGTTGCTGTATTGAACTTGGCGTATATGGCGTGTTTTGGATCTGAACTTGCTGTGATCTCCATGTTGCCACAATTCTTTATCGATCATTTTGGTGCATCACAAACGGTAGCAGGTTTTAGTGCGGGTTGTTTCGCCGTGATGAATATCTTTGCTCGTCCAGGCGGCGGATATTTATCTGATGCTGCGGGTCGCCGTAAGATTCTATTGCTTTGCTTACTGGGTCAAACGATCGGTTATGGATTGATGTCACAAATGGGTAATGCAGGTTGGACTTTGCCATTGGCTCTTGGTTTGGTCATTGCAACATCTGTCTTTGTTCAAGGTGCGTGTGGTGCGGTATATTCGATTATTCCTTTGATTCAACGTCGTATGACTGGACAAATCGCAGGAATGACAGGTGCGTATGGTAATGTCGGTGGTGTGTTGTTCCTGACTGCTTTCTCAATGCTATCTCCAACAGGTTTCTTCTACTTGGTTGCTGCGATAGGTGGTCTGGCATTTGTGAGTGCACTGTTTATCACTGAACCACGTGGCCATATGATTGAAGTTCATCCTGATGGTCGTATTGAGCGGATTGCTGTGGAGTGATGTACTGCTGTTTTTGAAGTCTTCCCCTTAATGGGGAAGGCTTTTTGCTATCAATGAATAAAAATTTTAGTGACAAATATAAGGTGTTGTTTTCATGCCACTTCAAGTTACTGCAGCGCAATCAAGTGATAAAGGCATTAAGGATGTCAATGATGATGCATTGATCATGCATTTGCCTGAAGGCTCTGGGCGAAAATCACAGATTATGATTGCTGCAATTGCAGATGGTGTGAGTACTGCGGAAGAAGGTGGGCGAGCCGCAGTGATTTCAACGCGGACTTTTTGTAGTGATTTTTTGGCAACGGATTTAAATTGGTCGATTAAAACTGCGGGGTTTAGAGTTGTTTCAGCCATGAATCGATGGTTGCACGGTCAAGGGCAGCATTACAATCACCGTTATAGTACGCATCTGACCACTTTTAGTGCGATGATTATTTCTGCATCGACTGCACATCTTTTTCATGTTGGGGATTCTCGTATCTGGCGATATCGGAAGCCGCAAAGAGCAGGGCAAGTTGCTTTAGAGTGTTTAACTAAAGATCATACGATTCAAATGGGTAGTTCGTCACAGTTGATTCGGGCTTTGGGCATGGATTGGCGTGTCGATGTGGACTATAGCCAAGTCGATGTACAAGTTGGTGATTATTTCTTACTGACGACAGATGGTGTACATGGTGTACTTTCAGAGAATGAGTTGTCGAATTTGATTCAGTCATTTTCTGAGATGGGTGCTGATTTAGACGAAAACAATGTTCCATCACAGAATCCAATTGAGCTTTGCGTCAATGCCATTATGGACGCTGCAAAGCAGGCGAATAGTCAGGATAATCTGTCATGTCAGCTTATTCAGATTAATCAGTTATCACTCGCTGAAGACAAGCCACCACAGCTTGAAAGTTTCTTACCACTATTGCCTGATATCTTGCTTCCCGGACAGCAAGTTGATGGATTTGAGATTGTTTCGGAATTACATGCTAATAGTCGCAGCAAAATCTATCGTGCCACACAATTAAGTGATCAACGACAAGTCATTTTAAAAACTCCTGCCGCACAATTCATGGATGATGTTGAAGCACTCCATGCGTTTATGCAGGAGGAGTGGATTGGTCAACGGATCACACATCCTGATATTGTGGTGACCTTATCGCCTGAGCAACCGCGTCAATTTATGTATTTGGTGCAAGAGTATCTAACTGGACAGACGCTTCGTCAATGGCGTAAGCAGCATCCAGATGCACCTGTAGAAACGGTGATTCAGTTTGTCCGTCCAGCAGTGCGCGCTTTGCGTGCGTTACATCGTAGAGAAACTCTTCATCAAGATGTCAAACCTGATAATTTCATCGTTTTGCATGATTCGCTTGAGGAATTACCAAATCATATTCCGAGTCATGCTCGCTTAAAGCTGATTGACTTCGGTAGTGCGCAGGTCGGAAGTGTGACGGATAATCGTACTCGTCCGGGCGCAATGGAGTACGCTGCACCTGAATACGCACTCGGTCTACAAACTTCTGCGAAATCAGATCAGTTTGCTTTGGCTATGACTTTCTATGAGCTTCTCACGGGAAAAATGCCGTATGGTGAGGAGTATGTCTACGCCAAGAAACCAGCTGACTTCGCCAAGTTAGCGTACATTCCTGCCACGACTTATAACCCGCATGTGCCGATCTGGATGGATGCTGCGCTGATGCGTGCTTGTAGTCTGGATGCCGATAAGCGTTATGATGATTTAGGGGAGTGGCAAGCGGATTTAGAGCGCCCAAACTATGAACTGACACGTCCAAAGATGCCTCTGATTGAGAAGCATCCTGTACGATTTTGGCAGGTTGTTGCGGCGATATTGTTGATTGGAAATATTGTTTGGCTAGTGGCTTGGTTTCGGTGAGATGTTAATGCCTGCACCTGCAAGTTGTGCCTGTTGTTCTGATTCAATTTCAATGCGTCTGCGAGTATTTTGAGCATCCATAGCATCCCCAAGCTTTTCGAAGAATCCTTTTTTTGTACCATCTCGATTCTCTGAGGATATTTGTTGGTGGTATAAATTAATACCATGTCTAATAATTTCATCGTCAGGATTTTTGGCTAATTGAGCGCTTAGTTCTAACTCAATTTCAATCCGCTTTCTAGCTCGTTGTGCATTGTCAGCATCCTTAAGTTTTTTAAAGAATCCTTTCTTAGAACCATCTGGATTATCTGAGGACATTAGTTGGTAATATAAATCATTATCGTTACTAATATTTTGTTCAATTGCTAACTTGCATTGTTCATAAAATTGTGAATTCTGTGCGAATGCTTCATTTGTTGCTATGAGCGTGAATAGTAAACAACTGATCCTTAAGATATGCATAAATTCCCCCCATATAAACTTATTAGACATTAGCATTCTAATAGTGCTTCACGATATACCTGTATTTTTTAAAGTAAATAATCTTCACGGACTCTATATCAATCTTAAAAAAACGGGCTTTATTTAGCCCGTTTTTTATCTCAACAATTGTAAGAATCACTCATCCGTCAAACTACATTCATAGTTCGTTGGATCAAATTGACAACGAATCTTCTTAAGGAAAGTCATCATACGCTTATCGTAGAAACCTTCTTTGGTCATTTGAATCCGTGATTCACGCATCAGTTTGACGTACCCTGGTTTATCTGAAGCATTCACATCCATCCAATATTTAGGATCAATCGCCTGCTCAGTTTCATCAATAAACTGATATGCAAGTGGTGTTTGTGTCGCAGCAAATTCACGAACCAATTGACCGACACCATCAGGGAATTTGCCACGATGCATCATCATGACCCCAGTGATTTGAACCACAGGGAAGCGAATAATCGCACCTTTCACCGTACCATCAGGCGCAGTCATTCCTTTATACAATTCAAATGGCTTAAAGATCAGCGCAGGGCCAGCCATGATATCGACCTGACCATTATTGAACTTCCCAGAAACAGTCGTTAAGTCCACTGAAACTGGCTGTGCACCAATTTGTTGCACCATTTTTGCCTGTGACTTGTCATAGTCCAAAACCGCAATTTTCTTACCCGCAGCTTTAGCCAGAGAATTAATCTTACGATCATTGACCATGATATAAGCAGCACCCATAGGAATCATGGCGACTGTTTCGTAGTCATCATTGATCATATATTTTGCAGCTTCAGGTTTTGCGAGTAGAGAAATCGCTGCACTAAGTTGTTTATATGAAGGAATCGCACCAATCGCATCAAGGCTACCAACAAACTTGTTATATTCCTTCGCGCGTAAATTACTCATTGCAACGCCATCACACTGATGAACTTTGAAGTCATCAGAAGCGATTTTTTCATTGGTATAAATGCGGAATTTTACATCTGTTGCTGCCTTGCGTTTGACGACGCTGGATGCCATTTCGATGTGCATATCGAGTGGGGAAGTCAGGCTGATTTTTAGATCAATACCCATATTTTTCGCGATTTGAGTGTATTTTGGCAGCTCTTTCATCGTGTTCATGGCGAAGTCAAAACCTTTGCCATGTGCGCCTTCAGGTGAGAATACACACAAAGTCACTTTAGAAGGAATTTTGTCCCATGTTTTTGGGTTATCCATCAGTTTTTTTGCATGAGCAAAAATTTCGGAATATTTTTCTAATTCATCAACATTTGGGCCATTTGCACCAAGCGGTTTGGATGGATCTGGCTCAGCTGCAAAAGTCGCCATGGATGGCGCGAGTGTCGTCAGAAGCATCGACGCGCTTAATAGGCTGGAAAGTAGCTTATTCTTCATTACGATTTCCTTTTAGTTCAGATAATCCATTGTGTAGTACGTTCTGGGAGCCGCTTGGAGCTATTCAATTTGAATTGAGTCTAATCCGTGTACAAATGGGATGATATGACCCAATATTTGTATTTATGAGGTTTTACGGTCAAGTCACGATTAACGAGTCACATATAAAGAAACCGCCATGAATTAGCGGTTTCTTTAAACAATCTAAAAATTAACGACCTGCTTGATAGTGCGTCTGTGGCTGGGCTGTAGATGCCTGATAACCAGCGGTAAAATCATTTAAACCGCCTTTGGCCTCATCTAAGTCCTTGCCTTGTTTTAAAATAAAGCTGTTGAAACCCACACGCTTTAAGTAAAACAATACATCTTTGAACACGTCGCCAGTTGCGCGGAGTTCGCCTTGATAACCTAGACGACGCAACAATGTCGCAAATGAATAGCCACGACCATCTGCAAAAGCAGGGAAGCGAATTTCAATCAGATCGAGCTCTGCTATAGGCAGTTGATGTGTTTCTGGCGAATCACCTTCGGTTAAAACCAAGCCTTTTTTGCCTGTGATTTCGCCTAAACGATCCACTTGTGCCAAAGTGACGATAACATCGCCTGCTGGAATAACGCCATCTTCACCAATACGTTGATAGGTGTCCAGATAAGTGTCGCCAGTGGTTGTTAATACAGTGTTGGTATTATTTGGCATACACACGTTCCTTAAATGGCGCTAAACCGATACGACGATAGGTTTCGATAAACTGTTCATTTTCTGATAAACGAAGATCTAAATAGGTATTCAACACTTCTTCGATGACATCTGCCATTTCGTCCGCACCAAAAGATGGTCCGAGAATATCACCGATGCTGGAGTCATGGTCTGAGTTACCGCCAAGCGATACTTGATAGAATTCATCACCTTTTTTATCTACGCCCAAAATCCCAATATGACCGACGTGGTGATGACCACAAGCATTCATACAACCTGAAATATTCAGATCAAGATGACCAATATCATAAACAGTATCAAGGTCTTGATAGCGGCGTGCAATCGCTTCTGCAATTGGAATTGATTTCGCATTTGCGAGTGAACAATAGTCGCCACCTGGACAGCAGACGATATCAGTGACAAAACCAATATGCGCACGTGCGAGATTGTGCTTGGTCAGAACTTCCCATAATTCAAACAATTTAGATTGTTCAACATCTGCCAAAACAACGTTTTGTAAATGCGTAGTACGGAGTTCACCAAAGCTGTATTGATCAGCAAGATCAGCAATCAGATCTAGTTCTTCAGAAGTCACATCACCCGGTGCAATTCCAGCACGTTTCAGGGAAATCGTGACGATGCGATAACCTGATGTTTTGTTCGGATGCGTGTTGATACGATACCAGTTGGCAAAGGTACTATTTGCTTTTAATAGATCAGTAAAGTCTAAGTCAGGCAAAGATTGATATGCTGGAAGAGTGAAGTTCTTTTCCATGTTTGCATATAAATCAGCTGGAACTTTTAGGCTGTCTTTGATTTGGTTGAATTCAGCTTCGGACTTCTGTGCAAACACAGCAGGAGTGAGCGCTTTAACCAAAATCTTGATACGCGCTTTGTATTTGTTGTCACGACGACCATGAAGGTTATAGACGCGTAAAATCGCTTCTAAATAACCAATCAAATCTTCACGTGGTGCAAACTCACGAATGATTGAACCAATCACAGGTGTACGACCTAAACCGCCGCCTGCCATGATTTTGTAACCCCAATCAGATGGCTCAGCATCCAGTGCGGCTTCGACAATGTCGACATTCAGGAACGAATCAACAACTGCTTGGTATTCATCTTTGCGTTCTTGCTTGGTTTCTTCATCGAGTGATGGGTCAAGCGCATCATAAATTGCTTTTGCTGCAGCAACACGTGCTTTGTAATCAGTGATTTCTTGGAGAACGGTTGATTTTTTGACCAAGTAAACGCCCACATCATGGAATGCAACCGCTGCGCGATCGATTTCACTCAAGGCACTCACAGCAATCTTGAATTTACGTGGTAAGAATGCAAATTCTGGATGGAAAGTTGACCACTGGCGAATGATTTCGCAGGTTGGTCTTGGATCTGCAACTTCACCACGGATACGACCTGCAAACTGATCGGTCGTTGTATTACGAATACAGTTACCGCTGGTTTGAATTGCATGCATTTGTACAGTTGCAAGTTCAGCGAGAATATCAGGCACTTGCTCAAGTGCAGGCCAGTTCAACTGGATGTTTTGGCGTGTCGAAACGTGGGCGTAGCCGCGATCATATTTACTACTAATAGATGCAATTTTGCGGAATTGCTTGGTATTCATCAGACCATAAGGCACTGCGATACGCAGCATTGGCGCATAACGTTGCACATATAGGCCGTTTTGTAGGCGTAATGGACGGAATTCGTCTTCGCTTAATGTACCATTGAGGAAACGTTGGGTTTGGTCGCGGAATTGGGCAACGCGTTCGTCGACCATTGCTTGGTCAAATTCGGTGTAGACGTACATGGCTGTCTTGGTTTGGCTCGTAAGTCAA
>JASLGO010000028.1 GCA_030150135.1 Aquirhabdus sp. | reverse complement strand
GTTAAATCATGCCACCAAACATCTCGCCCTGCTTGCATGTTGGTTTCCGACTGACCTTTTTCAGAAGCATCACGCGCGAATACCACCACATGTTTAATCAGATCGCCAGTTTGAGCTAAGGCTTCATCCACAGTTTTTTTCAGTTCAACGGTTTTTCCGCCGCGATAACCAACGTTGGATGTGATGACGACTTTCGCTTCTGCATCAATGATGCGTTCTGCAACGCTCTTTGAAGAAAACCCACCAAACACTACTGAATGAATCGCACCAATCCGCGCACACGCCTGCATTGCAACAACGGCATTAGCAACCATTGGCATATAGATGACAACGCGATCACCTGCTTGTACGCCCAATGATCTGAGGCCATTCGCCAGACGACAAACGCGTTCATATAATTGCTGATAGCTAATATGTTCAACCGTGCCATCGTCCAATTCTGCAATCAAAGCTGTTTTATTCGCATGAGTTGCTAGATGACGATCTAAACAGTTATATGAAACATTCAATGTACCATCGGCAAACCATTGAAAAAATGGTGCATTGCTTTCATCCAAGCCTTTAGTAAAAGGCTTTTCCCATGTGATTAAATCTCGTGCTTGCTTACACCAGAACGCATCAAGATCAAGCGCAGCTTCGCGGTTGAGTTGTGCAAAGACTTGGGCATTGACTTCAGTATTGGCAATAAATTCTGCTGAAGGTGGAAATGATCGTGTTTCATGTAACACAGAAGTATGACTGTCAGATGGATTATTAGTGGATGTCATCTTGGAAAATCCTTATTACGTTTTATGCGTTTCGGTATGCGTTGAGAAGGCTCAATCTAACAGAAAAGAAAGATGGTGCCGCAAAGTACCATAGCCGAATACAATAATAGTCTAGCAAGATGATAACAATAACTGAAAATGACAATGTTGCTTTAAATGTCACTTTCAGTATGGTTTTATGCTAATTATTTAGGGTATTGAACACTTTTATCGTTTCTAATTTACTCCTTCCCCTTCAAGGGGAAGGTCGGGATGGGGATGGTTCTAAAATGAAATCAAAACCATCCCCATCTAAATCTTCCCCTTGAAAGGGAAGACTTCAAAGCAAAAGCATCATATTTGCTTTCTTATCACTCAAACCGTAGTCACCGCCTCCTCAGACTCTGTTCTCCCTCGCATGCGCAAAATTAAACGTCGAATCGAATCCATCCCAACAAAAACAATCGGCGTTGTATAAAGTGTCAAAATCTGACTGACGATCAAACCACCCACGATCGCAATCCCCAAAGGCTGACGCATTTCAGCACCATCACCATGACCCAAAGCAAGCGGAATTGCACCCAACAATGCCGCCATTGTGGTCATCATAATTGGGCGAAAACGTAGCTGACAGGCTTGGTAAATCGCATCACGTGCGCTCAACTGGTGACTACGTTGAATTTGTAATGCAAAGTCGATCATCATGATCGCATTCTTCTTCACAATACCAATCAGAAGTAATACGGCAATCAGCGCAATGATGCTGAATTCGGAATTAAATAACATCAACGCCAGTAATGCGCCAATCCCAGCAGACGGCAATGTCGATAAAATCGTAATTGGATGAATATAACTTTCATACAGTACGCCCAGTACAATATACATGGTCAATAATGCCGCCAAAATTAAGAATGGCTGTGAATTGAGTGAATCCTGAAATGCTTTGGCATTGCCTTGGAAGCTGCCATGTATCGTTGTTGGCACACCGAGCGTTGCCATCGTCTCGTTAATTACGGCTGTTGCGTCAGACAATGATTTACCTGGCGGTAAATTAAAGGAAATCGTCGTCGCAACAAATTGACCTTGATGGTTAACCGCCAAAGATGTAAAAGTCGGCTCATAATGAGCAAACGCTGCCAATGGCACTTGTTTGCCCGCTGAGGTAATCACATAAATATTTTTTAGTGCTTCTGGACTTTGCTGATATTGCGGAGCAACTTCCATCACGACATGGTATTGATTCAGTGGCATATAAATTGTCGACACTTGTCGCTGCCCGAAAGCATCATTCAGCGTCGCATCCACTTGCGATACCGTCAGACCTAATCGCGCCAATTGATCCCGATCCATCACCAGTGTGGTTTGCAATCCTTTGCCCTGCTGGTCAGTATTTACATCAGCAAGGACTGGTGATTTCGCCAATGCGGCTTGAATTTTTGGCGTCCATTCATTCAACGTATCAATATCATCGGCTTGTAGAGTGTATTGATATTGCGCTTGGCTTGGTCGACCACCAACACGAATGTCCTGCACGGCTTGCAAGAAAAGCGTTGCCCCAGGTTCATGAGCTAGCTTTTTACGCAATCGAGCAATCACTGCATCGGCGTTATCAGTACGTTCAGCAACCGGCTTGAGGGCAATAAACATATTGCCGCTATTCACTTGTCCACCACCAGTAAATCCCACGACGGTATCGACGTCTGGATCTTTTTTGACAATGAACATAAAGTCTCTAAGCTTTTGGCTCATGGCTTGAAACGAAATACTCTGGTCAGCCTGAATCTGCCCCATGATTCGCCCAGTATCTTGCTGTGGGAAGAAGCCTTTGGGAATGATCATGTATAGATAAACATTGAGGCTAACTGTGATGAGCAGAATGATCAGCATCACTGCACGATGCAAAAGTGCCCACTCTAAAGATCGTCGATACTTAGCCAATAAGCTAGTAAAAAAACCTTCACTCAAATGATAAAAACGACCATGTGTACGCTCGGAAGCAGGGCGAAGCAGCCTCGAACACATCATTGGCGTTAATGTCAAAGAAACGATCAATGACACCAGAATCGCCGCAGATAAACTGACGGCAAATTCACGAAATAGACGCCCAATAATCCCGCCCATCATGAGAATCGGAATAAACACAGCAATCAATGACAAACTCATCGACACCACAGTAAAGCCCACTTCTCGCACGCCTCTTAAAGCAGCTTCCATCGGTGTCTGACCATCTTCGATATGTCGTGAAATATTTTCCAGTACGACAATCGCATCATCGACCACAAACCCTGTCGCTACGGTTAACGCCATCAGCGACAAGTTATTTAAACTAAAACCCGCCAAATACATCACCGTAAATGTACCCATCAGCGACAGCGGTACAGCAACGCTTGGAATCAATGTCGCACGGCCATTGCGTAAAAATAAAAAGACCACCATGATGACCAAACCAATGGAAATCATCAGCGTTTCTTCTACGCTTAGCAGTGAAGCACGAATCGTTGGTGTCCGATCATTGGCAACAGTCACATCAATTGCAGCAGGCATCGATGCTTGCATCTGTGGAAGCAAATCGCGCACACGTTGCACTGTTTCTAAAATATTCGCGCCGGGCTGGCGGCTAATAATCACCAGTACCGAAGGTTGACCAGCGGACATCCCGGCATTGCGTAAGTTCTCAACGGAGTCTGTCACATCAGCAACATCAGCGAGTCTGACTGGATTACCATTGCTATAGCTGACGATCATTGGCAGATATTCTTTGGCAGTTTTTGCTTGATCGCTGGCGTAAATTTGCCAATGTTGATCTTTAGATTCAAGCATGCCTTTCGGACGATTGGAATTAGCCGCTGCCAATGTGGTTCGGACAGTTTCTAGAGAAACGCCATATTTATTCAATGCGGTTGGATTCAGCTCTACACGAACTGCAGGCAATGAGCTACCACCGACATTCACCTGTCCAACGCCGTCAACTTGCGAAATTTTCTGCGCCAAAATTGTCGATGCCGCATCATAGATCTGCCCTTGACTCATCGTCTTGGACGTTAAAGCCAAAATCATCACAGGCGCATCGGCAGGATTCACCTTGCGATAATTGGGATTACTCGGCATACCTGATGGTAAAAGACTACGAGCCGCATTGATCGCCGCCTGCACATCACGCGCAGCACCATCAATATCTCGGCTTAAATCGAATTGCAGCGTGACACGCGTTGACCCGAGTGAACTACTCGATGTCATCTCTGTCACACCCGCAATACGTCCGAGTGAGCGCTCAAGCGGTGTTGCAACCGTAGATGCCATCGTCTCAGGAGAGGCTCCGGGCAACGAAGCAGACACCGAAATCGTTGGATAATCTACCTGCGGCAACGGTGAAACAGGCAATAAGTTGAACGCAACCAAACCCGACAATGCAATCCCGACACTGAGTAGCGTCGTCGCCACAGGTCGTTTGATAAAAATATCAGAGAAACTCATGACTGTTGACTGCCTGAGTGACCATCGACAGTATGATTTTGGGCAAAACGATTGCGTCTGTTTTTACGCCAATTTTCGACGCGCAAACGCGCACGATCAAACGCCAGATAAATCACAGGGGTGGTGAATAAAGTCAAAACCTGACTCACAAGCAGCCCACCGACCATGGTTATCCCAAGAGGATGACGCAGTTCAGAACCAACACCTGTGCCTACCATCAAAGGCAAAGCACCCAATAACGCAGCCATGGTTGTCATGAGAATTGGACGGAAACGCAATAAGCACGCCTGATAAATCGCCTCACGCGGGGTCTTGCCTTCCGTTCGTTCTGCTTCAACCGCGAAGTCAATCATCATAATCGCGTTTTTCTTCACGATCCCGATCAGCAAGACAATCCCAATAATCGCAATCACACTCAGATCGGCACCGCCAACCAGTAAGGCGAGTAACGCACCGATCCCAGCAGAAGGCAGTGTCGATAGAATCGTCACAGGATGAATATAACTTTCATACAACACACCCAAGACAATGTACATCGTCACAATGGCGGCAAGGATCAACCACAATTCATTTGCTAGCGCAGCGCGGAACGCAAGTGCAGAACCTTGGAACTGTGTCTGAATCGTCACAGGTACTGCGATTTCTTTTTGTGCCGCTTCGATCGCTTTCACCGCATCACCCAGCGATGCACCCGGAGCAAGATTGAATGAAATGGTATTCGCAGGAAATTGTCCCAAATGATTGATCACCAATGAGCTTGGCTTCTGCACAACATGCGCAACGGTTGATAACGGCACCTGCCGGCTTGTCACGCTCGTTGTGGTATTTGCCGTTCCCGATGCACCTGAGCTCGACGACTGCGTGGATGTTGTCGTGGTATTGGCTGTGACATAGAGATCATTGAGTGAAATTGGACCTTTTTGAAATTCAGGCTTTACTTCCAGAACGACGCGATACTGGTTCGACTGGGTAAAAATCGTCGACACTAAGCGTTGTCCATAAGCACTATACAACGCACTATCAATCGTTGCAGGCGTAATTCCCAAACGGCCAGCCGCATCACGATCAATATCAATATAAGCCTGCAAACCTTGATTTTGCATATCACTAGCAACATCAGTCAGTTCAGGAATTTTGCTCAAACGATCAACAACTTTAGGCACCCATGCTGCAAGTTCAGCAGGATCTGCATCTTGCATCGTGAATTGATATTGCGTGCGACTTACGCGATCTTCAATCGTCAAATCCTGCACAGGCTGCATGAATAATGTAATACCAGCCACATTTGCCAGCTCAGGTTGTAACCGCCTGATCACATCTGATGCAGAAGCACGCTGACCATGCGGCTTGAGGTTGATCAACATTCGCCCACTATTCAGTGAGGTATTTGTACCATCCACACCGATAAACGAAGTCAGACTTTCGACATCTGGATCTTTTAGAATCACATCAGCCAATGCCTGCTGACGCTCAGCCATTCCCTCAAAGGAAATCGACTGCGTTGCATCTGAAATCCCTTGAATCACGCCTGTATCTTGAATCGGGAAGAAACCTTTAGGGATAAAAATATACAATGCGGCGGTCAATACCAACGTTGACACCGCCACAATCAGCGTCAGCCCTTGACGATCTAAAACCCAACTCAGCATTTTTCCGTATCGTGCAATCACTCGATCAAAAAACTGACCACTCGCATGATAAAAACGTCCTTGCTCTGCTTCAGGCACATGCTTCAACAACTTGGCGCACATCATCGGTGTCAAAGTCAGAGAAACCACCGCAGAAATCAAAATAGAAACCGCCAGCGTAATCGCAAACTCACGGAATAATCGACCAACCACATCACCCATAAACAACAATGGAATCAACACTGCAATCAGGGAAATGGTCAAAGAAATAATCGTAAAACCAATCTGTGCTGAGCCTTTGAGCGCAGCCTGCAAGGGTGTATCTCCTTCCTCAATATACCGACTAATATTTTCAATCATTACAATCGCATCATCGACGACAAAGCCTGTCGCAATCGTGAGTGCCATCAGCGTGAGATTATTAATGGAAAATCCAGCCAGATACATCACGCCAAACGTACCAATCAGTGATAATGGCACAGCGATACTCGGAATAATGGTTGCGGGTAAATTCCTTAAAAATAGGAAAATGACCATCACCACCAAGATCACAGCCAACATCAACTCAAACTGTACATCACTCACAGATGCACGAATCGTTGTGGTGCGATCAGTCAATACCTGTACATTGACTGCCTGTGGTAAACCCTGCTGAAGCTGCGGCAACAGGGTCTTAATGCGATCAACCACATCAATCACATTCGCGCCCGGTTGACGTTGAATATTGAGAATAATCGCAGGAGTCTTATTTGCCCATGCCGCAAGTTTGGTGTTTTCCGCACCATCCACCATATCAGCCACATCTGATAAACGAATCGGAGCACCATTGCGATAAGCAAGCACTAGATTTTTATATTCATCAGCAGTTTTTAATTGATCATTAGCATCAATCGTTGAAGCACGCATCGGACCATCAAAACTACCTTTGGCCTGATTAGTATTGGCATTGCTAATCGCTGTACGGACATCATCAATATTTAATCCATAAGAAGCCAGCGCGGTTGGATTCGCCTGAATACGAACTGCGGGACGTTGACCACCCGACAGACTGACTAATCCAACGCCAGAGATTTGCGAAATTTTTTGCGCCAGTCGCGTATCGACTAAGTCCTCAACCTGAGGCAAAGACATCGTTTTTGATGTCACTGCAATGGTTAGAATCGGTGTATCTGCAGGATTAACCTTGTTATAAATCGGCGGCATTGGCAAATCAGTCGGTAGTAAATTACCACCTGCGTTGATCGCTGCCTGAACCTCTTGTTCCGCAATATCTAAACTCAGCGACAAATCAAATTGCAACGTGATCACTGACGCACCGCCAGAGCTCGTTGATGACATCTGATTCAAGCCTGGCATCTGCCCAAATTGACGTTCTAGTGGCGCAGTAATCGATGAGGTAATCACATCTGGGCTCGCACCCGGATACAACGTCACCACTTGAATCGTCGGATAATCCACTTCTGGCAATGCAGAAACAGGCAACAGACGATACGCCATAAATCCTGCCAGCAAAATCGCAACCATCAGCAGCGACGTTGCGACAGGGCGCAGGATAAAAATACGTGAAGGATTCATCGTGGATTCATCCTTACGATGCTGTTCTATGACGGCGATGACCTTGATGGGCGCCTGATGATGGTTCTGCTAAAGCAGCAGCTACTTTCGGGTCGATGACCTTTACTTTTCCACCATCTTTGAGCTTGTCTGCACCATCAAAAACCACACGCTCGCCAGCACTCACACCATTTAAAACCGCTGTATTATCACCATCGACCGCACCAAGCGTCACCGTACGTGCCGTCACTGTACTATCGGCATTGACCACATAGACATAGGTTCCTTTCGCGCCGCGTTGAATCGCAGCGGATGGCAATAACGTCACATCATGCTGTGTCTCAACCAACATGCGGACATTCACAAACTGATTTGGGAAAAGATTATTGGCTTGATTAGCAAACTCCGCTTTAAACTTTAACGTCCCCGTCGTCGCATCAATTTGATTATCTAAACTTTTGAGCTTACCTGTATCTAAAACATTCTTTTGCGCCCGATCAAATGCAGTCACTTGCAGGACATTGCCTGCATTGACCTGCTTCAGCACGCTTTGTACTTGATCTTCTGGAATCGCATAAGTCACATCAATCGGCTCAAATTGGTTGATCACCACCACACCATTGGCATCGGATGCATGAACGATATTTCCCGGATCTACTTGACGTAAACCTAACTTACCGCCAACAGGCGCAGTCACACGACAATAACTTAAATTCAAATTTGCCGCATCAACTTGCCCCTGATCAGACTTTAAAACGCCTTTATATTGATTCACCAAAGCAATTTGTTGATCGAGTTGTTGCTGTGACACAGAACCCGTTTTTATGAGGGATTGATAACGAACTAAATCCTGTTGTGCGCTGGCAAGTGCTGCACTGTCTTTTGCCAATTGACCTTGGGCTTGAGTGAGCACAACCTGATAAGGACGTGGATCAATTTGCATCAGCAAATCGCCCTTTTTCACGACTTGACCTTCGGTAAAATTAACCGAAATCAATTCGCCATCCACGCGAGGATGCACAGTCACCGAACTTCTCGGCACAACACTTCCAAGTGCATCAATGAAAATATGCAAGTCGCCAGAAACCAGTGTTGTGGCCTGTACAGGCATTACTTGATTTGGGCCACCAAAACCACCACGCTTACCTTTACCCTTACCCTGACCAGCCTCAGTCGCAGGATGAAAATGACGCCAAGTCAGCATGATCGTCACAACGACAACTGAAATCAGTAATAACCATTTCAGCACACGTTTCCAACGCGAATGTGGCGGCTGCGCGTTATGCGAATGAGATTCTGATGGTGTACCCAGTGGCTCGAGAGACATAGCAAACTCAATATAAAACAGTATTGGAAATAAAACTTCATAAGACTAATCAATATTTTTAGTCTTATGAAGATCACAAACTTTATTCAATTTTATCTTAAAGATATCGTCAATATCATGACAATAAAAACAGCAGGGAATATGGAGAAATGATTGTGTTCTGTAATATGAATAATGTCTATCAAATAGACATGACCACGATTTATAGCTATCTAATTAATGCGATAAAAATGTAGGCGACCTTAGGTCGCCTCGACATCGATTAAATATTAAAACTTAAGCAAAATGCCCCAAGCCTACTGCTTTACGTAATCTAGCCATGAATGGCGATGCCTCATCACGCGCACGTGCTGCACCTTGTTGCAGGACGTTTTCAATCCCCGCAGGGTCTTGCATAAGTTCTACATAACGCGCACGCGGTGCAGACAGGATTTGATTGAGATACTCAAACACTTCGGTTTTCGCCGCGCCCCAACCAATACCCTCTTGATATTTCACCCGCATTGCCGCAACTTCATCAGGTTTAGCAAACGCTGAATAAATCTGGAATAACGAACAATTGTCAGGATCTTTTGGCTCACCAGGTTCGAGAGAATTGGTCGTAATTTTACGAATCAGTTTCAGCAATTCTTTTTCAGTGCAGAACAATGGAATCGTGTTGTTATAACTCTTAGACATTTTACGACCATCTAAACCAACCAACACATCTGTCGTTTCATCCACAACCGCTTCAGGAATGGTAAAAAATTCATCCTTAAACAGATAATTAAAACGCGTCGCCATATCACGCGCCATCTCAATATGCTGAATCTGATCACGACCGACAGGGACTTTATGCGCATTGAACAACAACATATCCGCCGCCATCAGCACTGGATAGCTGAACAATCCCATCGTCACGCCTTTATCATCATCCAGATTTTCGGCTTGATTGTCAGCAACTGCTGCCTTATAAGCGTGTGCACGATTCATACGTCCTTTGTCGCAGACACATGATAACAACCACATCAGTTCAGTCGTTTCAGGTACATCGGACTGACGATAAAACACTGCATTGGTCGGGTCTAAACCGAGCGCAAGCCACGTCGCAGCAATCTCTAGGCGTGATTGCTGAATCCGTGCAGGATCTTGGCTTTTAATCAGCGCATGCAAATCCGCCATGAAATAATAAGACTGCACATTCGGATCAAGACTCGCCTGAATCGCTGGGCGAATCGCGCCCACATAATTACCTAAATGAGGTGTACCAGTCGTTGTAATACCAGTAAGTACGCGTGTTTTAGCCATAACAATAGGATTCTTTAATCAATCAAAATTTGAATTACGTAAGTTTAACTGGAAGTTGGCGGTTACGCGACAAAGGAGTGATGCTAAAGATAAATTTCAGAGAAAAAACTCAAAAGCAGCTTTGCCTTTAAACCGTCCAGAGCAACTGTTTGAGCAGAACGAGAAATATTTAATTGCATGAAATCTTAGATAAACATCAATTTTAAAAACTCCTCCCTGTGCGCGAGTTTTGCGACGGACACGGTTTTGCTTACTTTTTCCAAGAAAAAAGTAAGGCGAGCCGCAGGCTGATCCTCCCATCACTGAGTTAAACGATAAGACTCCGATAAAGACGTTTTTTAGTTTTTTATAGAAATTTGAATAATTGAAATGTTAAAAACAACAAAGCCCGCATCAATGCGGGCTTCATTTTACAGCTCAATCACTTACTCAGCTTCTGGCTCTTGAGCCGCTTCCTCACCTTCTGTTGGTGCGACTTCAACAGCAGTATCCACATCAATTTCCGATGCTACGCCATCAATCACTTCATCGTCTTCCACACCTTCCAAGCAGACGACACCAACCAAAGTTTCTTCTTCCGCAACACGAATCAGCATCACACCTTGCGCATTACGACCAACTGAGCGAATCTCAGAAACGCGCGTGCGAACCATCGTGCCTGCATCAGAAATCAACAGCAACTCATTACTGTCATTCACCGCAACAGCGCCAACTAGCTCACCATTACGCTCGCTCGTTTTAACCGCGATCATGCCCTTACCACCACGACCTTTAGTTGGGAAGCTATCAACAGATGTACGCTTACCATAACCATTGGCACACGCAGTCAACACCTCACCACTTTCAGGTGCAACCACCAACGAGACGACACGACTGATAAAGCCCGTATCAGT
Source organism: Aquirhabdus sp. (assembly GCA_030150135.1). Classification (GTDB taxonomy): domain Bacteria; phylum Pseudomonadota; class Gammaproteobacteria; order Pseudomonadales; family Moraxellaceae; genus Aquirhabdus. The sequence continues at coordinate 280 of JASLGO010000028.1, read as the reverse complement.
TGAATTATCATCTGCATCATCGACGATTACGTCATCATCAGCATCATCCACATCAGTCACTAAGCTGACGCGCATACCGCGGATACCTTTCGCAGTACGACCCATGACACGTACTTTGTCTTCTTTGAAGCGAACGACCTTACCTTCATTACTAAAGAGCATAATCTCTTGAGTACCATCGGTAATCGCAACACCAATGAGTGTGTTTTCGCCTTTCAGCTCAATCGCGCGTAAACCAGAAGTACGTGGGCGACTAAATTGTTCTAATTCAACACGTTTA
>JASLGO010000015.1 GCA_030150135.1 Aquirhabdus sp. | reverse complement strand
ATTAAATGGGGTTTGTTATATGGTGTGATCCTCTGTAATGCACGTGCTATGGGTGAGTTTGGTGCGGTCTCTGTGGTGTCGGGACATATCCGCGGTGAGACCAACACATTACCTTTACAAGTTGAGATTTTGTACAACGAATATAGTTTTAGCGCAGCGTTTGCCGTCGCATCACTGCTTGCATTTTTAGCCCTAATTACCCTGTTGATTAAAACATGGGTCGAAGGTCGCGTGTACAAAGACGCTAAAAGCAATTGATGAATGATGACCCTATTTTCTGAAGTTGATTAAAGAGAACTAACATGAGTATCCAAGTTAAAAATATTGATAAATTCTTTGGTGATTTTCATGCGCTCAAAGATATTTCGCTCGACTTTCCTGAAGGCGAACTCGTCGCACTGCTTGGCCCATCTGGTTGTGGCAAAACCAGTTTACTCCGCATCATTGCAGGATTGGAAAGTGCGGATCATGGTCACGTTTTGCTCGAAGGTGAAGATGCGACAGCAACACATGTGCGTCAGCGTCAAGTGGGTTTTGTGTTTCAACATTATGCGTTGTTTCGCCACATGACTGTATTTGATAACGTGGCTTTTGGTTTGCGTGTGCGTCCGCGTAAAACGCGTCCAAGTGAAACTGAAATCAAACGTCGCGTTCATCAACTCTTGGAGTTGGTGCAACTCGACTTTTTGGCAGATCGCTTCCCTGCACAACTTTCTGGCGGACAGCGTCAGCGGATTGCACTGGCTCGCGCACTTGCCGTCGAACCGCGCGTGTTATTACTCGACGAGCCATTTGGCGCACTCGATGCCAAAGTTCGTAAAGAACTGCGCCGCTGGTTGCGTAACTTGCATGACGAGTTGCACATTACCTCGATCTTCGTTACCCATGATCAAGAAGAGGCACTCGAAGTGGCGGACAAGATCATTATCATGAATCAAGGTCGTGTTGAACAAATCGGTAGCCCGCGCGAAGTTTATGAAAAACCAGCAACGCCGTTTGTATTTGATTTCTTGGGGCAAGCAAATCGATTTGAAGGTCGTATTCATGGTCAGCAGTTGCAAGTCAATCAAGACACCTTAGCGTTGCCAGCGTCATATCATCAAGGTGAAGTCATCGCATTTGCACGCCCACATGAGCTAGAAATTCAAACGACTCAGCAAGGTACATCATCCTTGCCTGCTACGGTGCTTCGTGAAGTGTGGATCGCAGGTCAAACTCATGTGGAAGTGGTCAATACAGAAGGTCAAATCTTAGAAATCAGTCTCGCTGCTGAAAATCTGAAGGCGCTTGACCTCAAACCACAGCAACAAGTCTGGGTGACGGCAAAAAATCTACATGTTTTTGAACAAAGTCAGACAGAACAAATTGAAAAAAAATCCGCTTAATTGCGGATTTTTTATATTATTTAGATTTATTAATCTATTACATAAATTTTATTTTGACCTTTACTTCCCGATCTTCGCTCGGAATGCTAAATAATCTTTAGCAGTTTGATCATCATCTTCCAGCATGGGTAAATGCCCAATATTTGGCATGATTACAACTTGTGAGTTTGGAATCAGTTTATGCAAAATTTCCGCGCCTGCGACATTTAATATCTGATCTTTATCACCCCATACAATCAATGTAGGTACTTTAATTTGTTTGGCGCGCTCTTCAATTGAATCAGGCAGCAATTGCTTGATGATTTGATATTGTAAATCCGCATATGCGATGCTTTCCTTGGAGAAGACGTCGAGCATTGCTTTTGGTACATACGGAGGATTGTTCATGGCGATCTTATACATCACTTCGTATTCTTCTGGAGTACGTGCAATGAGTGAGAATTTTCCTGTCTTATCAAATGCATCAAATATCGCCATTTTCGGTGCACTCGATACGCCGCCTGAATCCAGCAACCAAACGCTCTCAACTTCCGAACCATAACGCGCGGCGTAGGCAACAGAAACTGCACCTCCCATTGAGCTGCCACCAATATGGACTTGCTTAATATTGAGCTTAGTCATCAGTTGATGTAAGCGTTGTGCTTGGGCATCGGTATCGTAAGCAACATTATTTGGATGACTTGATTCACCAAAGCCAATTTGGTCAGGGATGATGACGTGATATTTCGAGGTTAACTTGCCTGCAACGCGTGTGAAGTTATCTTTATTGGCATTAAACCCATGCAGTAATAGCAAAGGCTCACCGTGACCTCCCTCGAGATAAACGTAAGTCAATCCATTATCGAGCTGGATGGAATGCTTTGTTAAACCTGCACGTGAGCGTTCCAAATCAACCGCAAATTTCGTCGCGGTTTCTGGTGCAAATTGCACAAATGCAATGATTCCCATGACGACGATTGCAAGACCAACTACAAGCCATTTGACGAGGCGCATTTTTAACTCCTTGTTGTTATTAAACAAGCGTAGATACCGTTAACTTAATTGCGGATTTTTTTAACATTGAGTGCCGGAAAGCATCAAGTACTGCAATCAACGTAGAATAATTTATTAGGTATTTCCTAGCTCACTCGCTGCGATTACTTTAGGTATCAGCTTATCAAGGTGAGACGTAACACTCTCTTTAAACTGATTTATTGGATCCCATTTAGACTCTATGCCATTCTCTGATTCTGCGTCCTCTATACGTTTAAAGAACGTGAATGAAAGACTGTAGACCTGATGTATTTCATCAGCAATGTCGGATGAAAAATAAAGCCTCGCTGGCATCGCGACTGTAACGTAGAAGTTTTGGATTTCTTCATCATTCGGATGAATATCATAATCACCGAATAGGTGTCTGTAAAAAATAAGCCCTTCGTATATAGACTTCCGCGGTCCATGTAGGTTCACTCTATTGCTCCACGCAGCTTGATCAGCAGCTTTCTTGGCGTAGAAAACGGATGCTAGAGACATAAGCAATGCCAAAACTGAGATGATGGTTGAGAGCTCCATTAAACACCTATTCTTTTTTAATATTTCAATAATGAGGAACCATCACAAACTATCACTACCTATGTGACAAATCAATTTATAAGTTAGCCGTAGTTTTCCTTTTAATCACAAGTTTTATATATCAACCTGAAAAGGTTCATATCCAAAATAACTCAAAACCTTATCCAATATTGTTATATAGAATATGGTTTTATTTCTAATTTATTCATATAAAATACACCCAAGACATCGATTTATTAATAAACAAACTCTCTTTCGTCAACGAGTAATTTCATTTAATAAATTGATTAACAAATTATTTTTTAGAGCATACAGTGCAGGATGATCTCAACATGAACTTCCAACAACTACGGATCATTCGAGAAACGATCCGCCAAAAATACAACCTCACCGAAGCCGCCGCTGCGCTCTACACCTCACAGTCAGGCGTGAGTAAACACATCAAAGATCTCGAAGATGAACTCGGCGTTCAGCTGTTCATTCGTAAAGGAAAACGCCTTCTAGGTCTCACCGATCCAGGTTTAGCACTATCCACCATCGTTGATCGCATGCTAATCGACGCGGACAACATAAAACGTCTTGCCGCGGATTTCACAGCGACAGACGAAGGCGAACTGATTATTGCAACTACGCACACACAAGCATGCTACGTTCTACCGCCAATCGTTGCACGGTTTAAACAAGCGTTCCCGAAAGTCCATTTGGTTCTACAACAAGCCAGCCCTGTCGAAATCGCCGAACTGGTTGCACACGGTGAAGCGGATATCGGGATCGCCACAGAGTCACTCGCTAGCTATCCACAACTGGCATCATTTCCATACTACAACTGGCAGCACAGTTTGATTGTGCCACAAGGACATCCACTGTCTCAGCAACAAACGATCACACTATCAGACTTGGCAAAATGGCCTCTCGTCACGTATCACGGCGGTTTTACAGGTCGTTCAAAAATTGACGAAACCTTTAAACACGCCAATCTGACACCAGACATCGTCATGTCAGCACTGGATGCGGACGTGATTAAAACTTACATTGAACTCGGCATGGGAGTTGGTATCGTGGCTTCGATTGCCTTCAATCCTGAACGTGATCGTCGATTGCAACAAATCGAGACATCACTATTTGGCAACAACACCACACTGATTGCGGTACGCCGTAACCATGTATTGCGAGGCTTTGCATATAAGTTTATTGAATTATGTAATGCTAATTTGGATATTAACAGTGTGCGCGAAGCGGCATTGTCTGAGGAAAGTTGAAATTAAAGGCAAATACGTGATCCCTGTCTGGTCACGTATTTGCTTGTATTTATTGTAATTTGAATTCGAAAGAAAATATGAAATTGTAATATCAAAAGTAAAAAACCCGCACTAGTCTCATCCTGATAGCGCGGGTTCCACATGTTAACATCCTGTCATTGCATCCATACCGATTTTAGTTCATCATGAACCAATTTCGTTTACGTCCTACGGCAGTCCTTCCCTTTGGCATCCATTGCCGACTTCCCTGCGCCGTGAAGTTATTATGTCTATTTACGATGTGCGGTAATAGTGTCAAGAAACGTCAATTTATGTAAGCAATCACGTACATTCTGTCTAACAATTAATATCAACGCACCAACTCTCGCTCAATATGCGACTTTAATCCACTGATACGATTACTCTTTTTATGAATTGCATTGACCAAAACCGTTTTGTCTGACCAAACTTGGATACATTGTTTTGCGCGTGTAATCGCCGTATAAACCAGCTCTCGCATTAACATTTCTTCAGCACTGGCATCCAAAACCATCGCGACGACATTAAATTCCGAACCCTGAGATTTGTGAATCGTGAGCGCAAAGGCCGTTTCAATCTGTTCTGGTGGTAAGCGTGTCGCAGCAATTGGTGCAACACGATCAGGAAAATAGACCCACAAACGGCCATTTTCATCTGCCAAACAAACGCCGATATCTCCATTTGACAACTTTAATCCATAATCATTGCGCGTGACCATGACAGGTCGCCCAACGTACCAGCCACTACGATGCATGTTTTGATCATTCAACACATTTTGTAAATATGCACCTAAAGTCTGATTAATGATATTTGCACCAAAATCACCGTGACGCTGTGCGCAGAGCACGCGATATTGATCAAATGCGGTAAACAGCTCTTTGATTTGATCTGCAGATAAAGGATGTGAAGCAAATTTCAACGATTCCAGACAAGCCAGATAGGCTGAAAAACCTTGCCACAGTTGATTAAAAATCTTACTTTTTTCGAGCATGCCTAAATCAAAATATTGAACTTGAGCATTGCCCAATGCCGCTAATACTGAAGCATCATCCTGTTGCAATACTCCATTGGCCAATAAACCAATGCCTTCGTCGGCTTTAAAACGATTACTTTCTTGCAAATGTACGCGATAGGGTTTTAGCGCATCCGTTGCTCCCAGATCAGCAAGTACCGCGCCTGCATCCACCGCCGCCAATTGATCCGCATCACCGAGAATAATGACCCGTGTTCCCACCGCAATCGCATCAAATAACAAACTGGCTAATGCCAAATCCAGCATCGAGCCTTCATCAATAACAATCAAATCAAAGGGTAAGGTTTCGTAACGATGGTAACGTGGCGTACTTCGTCCACCAAGACCCAGTAAACGGTGAATGGTTTGTGCGTTTTGAACTTTCAGATGATCGATTCCTGCACGCTGAAACTCAGCCGTGAGGACACTTTGCATCCGCTGTGCCGCTTTACCTGTAGGTGCAGCGAGGGCAACACGCAAATGAGGCTCAGCTTGTTGCAGGGCTTTCACAATACGAGCGAGCGTATAAGTTTTTCCTGTACCTGGCCCGCCTGTGATCAACGTAAATGGTGATTTCGCTGCCAATTCAATGGCTTGTTTTTGCAGATCTTTGAGTGACTTTTCACTATTCAAATCAACATGAACTGCCTTAGGTGCCGTTGCTGGATTGAGTAGTGCTGCCAGACGCTCTGCGAGCTGCCACTCTTGCTGCCAGTGCCGATAAAAATAAATATATTGACCGCTGTTTTGTTTATCACTCATCACGACCAATGGTGCAGGCGTTTCCAGCGCAAGTTCATCACGTACCAATAATGGATGCGACAACCATGCTGACTCGACGCCAGCGTCATTCGTTTGAAACAGACACGTATCGCCTTGCTCAAGTGCCAGCCCTAAATCCACAATACATTGGGCGATTGCGTGTTGAGTTGCCTCATCCGTTTGTGGAAATTTGGCAAGTAAGTGCGTTGAGAGGACTTCATACCATGTCGGAATCCGCGCCGCTTGTGCAGAACCTTTTGTAGAATCTGTTGATTTAGCCATGCTACTCATACAATGCTTCCTGCCAAATCACGTTGTGTAGAATTCGATTTTCCTAGCAGCTCATCCATATCCAAAATCAATTGCGGATCAGGTTGCCAGTGCACAACGCCTGTTTGATCGGATTTGGCATCCATTCCGCGCAAATACAGATAAACCGCACCACCCAGATGTTTCTCAATCTGATAATCGGCTTTGCGAACTTTCAGATAACGATGCAGCGCAACCAGATACAACGTCGCCTGTAGCCAATATCCTGAATGCGTCATACTGTCTTGCATCGCGGCAACACTGTAATCGGACATCGAATTGCCTAAATGATTACTTTTATAATCAGCAACATAGAATTGATCGCCATGTTCATAGACCAGATCAATAAATCCTTTTAAATAGCGAATCGCATGGGTTTTATTAAAATTAGGCACGGGAATCTGATCCTTCGCCAAACGCTTCACAATCGCATCACCATCCACACGTTCATTTTGCAAAAATAAATGGAACTCCATCTCACGCACCCGCGCATTAAACTTGAGCGATGCAAGTGTCGCACCACGCGGCAGTGGCGCACCAAGAATATCCTGAAACCACGGCACCATCGCCTCTGGATCAACATCTGGAATCCCAAAGTTCTTCATCTGTTTGGCGAATGTGCTAGTCCATTTTTCTGGATTATTCGTATCGAAACGCGGATCCATATATTCCAAAATCTGATGCAGGCAATTACCCGCATTTGCACCGCGCTGGAAGGTAAATCGGACATCCTGCTCATCCAACGCCTTGAAGCCATCCCCTTCAAGGGGAAGGTTTGGTTGGGGATGGTTTTGAGGGGAAGGAGCTATATCCTGCAAAACAGATTCTTCCTCAAAGGATTCCTCTTCTCCATACTCAGGTAAGTCCACCGCTGCTGCCAGCTTGGCAGGCTCGACATCACGTACCAATGCACTAAAACTTGTCATGCCCCAAGATTTAAACTGTCGCTGGGTAATTTCGCGCGTCGCTAACGCATCCAGTTTTGCGTGAGGCGGAGTGTATTTCCATGTCGCATCTTGAGAAACTGGACTTTCAATACCGACCAAACTTGGATGTTGAGCAGCAAAATCGACTGCACCACTCGGTAACCAATGGTCAAATGAAGGTGGGGCAACAACACCCTTACTACTCACTTTTTGGAATTTTAGGAATAAATATTGGCGATACTTGGCTCGCGTTAAGGCAACATACAGCAATCGTCGCGCCTCACCTGCTTCTCGTTCGTGATGTTGTTCCAATCGTTCTTCGTCTGACTCACCAAAACCTAATGTACGCTGATCATGATTCAGATAAAAAGCCACATCGGGCTTTTTGGTCTTTTTATCTTTCAGTCCCACAGCAAATACGATCGGAAATTCAAGACCTTTGGAACCATGAATCGTCATCAGTTGCACACCGCTATGACTTGGTAATGGACGTTCAACCTCATCGCCGCGTTCGCTCGGATTGGCAACCTGACGCAACAACCACGCCAGCAAATGATGTGCGCCGACATGACGTTCACTTTGACGGTGTAATAACTCAATCAAATGCCGTAAATTCACCAAATGCCGTTCACCACTTTGACCAAGCTCACCCGCGCGGACATCACCCAACCCAGCAAGCCGCTGCCAAATGCCATATCGCGAAGCAATCCGTTGCCAAGCGGCAAGAAAACCTGATTTCGCCCAGACTTGCGCATCAACCGCAAACGCCGCTTGCTGTTCCGCTAAATCCAGCGATTGTTTCTCAAGCGTATCCAACTCCGCTAACGTTTTGCCAATCAACAGACCCGATAAGGCGCGTCTGAAATAATCCTCGCGATATGGTGACAGCATCAGTTGCATAATCGCAGCCAAATCAAAAGTCAGCACACTGCGAAATACACTGGTTTTCGACTGCCGCCATACAGGAATATTTGCCGCCTGCAATTCACTTTCAACAATACTCAACTCACGATGCGAGCCCGCTAACACGGCGATATCTTGCGGAATCACCGCTTGCCCTTCAATCTGCAAACGCTCTGCTTCACTGGCTTTCAATAGCCCAACAATACGATACGCTGTCTGACTCAACTCATCTGTATCTTCAGTCAATTGCACAAAACGCAGCGGCGTTGGATTTTCAACACCTTCATCAACCAATGGTGCATGATTACGGGCAGCAGGTGAAACTTCGGGATAATACACACCATCGCCCATAAGCGGATTTGCATTAAAAAAAGCATTCACCGCCTGAACTAAAGGTGCAACAGAACGCTGATTCTGATCTAACGCATGAATATCACCAGCATGATCAACTTGTTGTTTAGCTGACAAATAAGTATGAATATCACCACCGCGAAACCCATAAATCGCCTGCTTTGGATCACCGACCAAAATCAGGCAAGGTGCATCTGGATCAGCTTGATGAAAGGTTTTTTGCTCAATTGCCTGCTGAATAGATTGCCGATAAACCAGCTCAATCACCTGATCTTGGTCACTATTGGTATCCTGAAATTCATCCACCAGCGCAATCGGATAACGGTGGCGAATTTGCTGTGCCAATGCCTGACCCGATTCGCCCTCCAAAGCTTTTGCTAATGAATGCATTTGTGCAGCAAATGTCGTCTCATTCAACTCAGCCAGTAAAGCAGGTAAATGCTCACGCACATACACCGAAATATGATGATGTAAATGAAATTGAGCTTGTTTGAGACTATCTAAAAGCTGACGATGAATCTTAATAAAGTCAATCACATACTGCGATTGAGGTGACGCTAAATGCGCTTGAATCCAATCGAGTTCCAAACCTGCTTTATTGAAATTTGTCCCGAACTTCTGATCTTCAAAAATACTGAGCAATTTCATTTCTGGACGCGATTCATCAATCGTCAACAAATCATCTAAAGTAATGGTTTGCATCAGTTTGATTAACGCAGGAAATAACTCATAATTTTTAGCAAGGATACGTCCACCATAATAATATGGCTTCGCCTGCTCCCAAACACCGAACCAACTTGTCCAATCCACATCCTGAATTTGCGTTTGGAACGTCGCCAAAGTATCAGGATCAAAGGTAAAATCCTGAACAGGCGCAATGTCCGCACTGAGGAAGTTCAGCGTCGTTTTGACAACACCCTCATGATCTTCAATATCAGTGATTGCATTGGTCAGCACCAACAATTCAATCAACCGCGGATCTTGCTGACTCCGCCACTGCCGTAGTGCATCATGAATCAACTGCTGCTTCAATTCGTCCTCTTGCTCGCTAATATCACGCGGCTCACCTTGTCCTGTATCAAAGGCAAATTCACGCAGAATCTTCTGACAGAAGCTATCTAAGGTATTGATAAATAATTCATCAAAGGTATCCAACGCCAGTTTAAGCTGCTCGCTCGCTTCTTTTTTTGCCTGTGGAGAAAGTTTCGCTAAAAGCGACAGTCCCAACACATCATTCGCTTCAATCGCCTTTTGGGTTGCGCGATCAGGATCGGCGCTGGCAATTTGTATTAATAATCCAATCTCTTGAATCCGTTTGCGAATCCGATCTTGTAACTCTGCTGCTGCCGCACGAGTAAATGTCGTTGCGACAATTTGCCGAGTCTGTAATTTTCGCTCAACCAATAAACGTACAATGAGTGCCGATAACGCCCATGTTTTTCCTGTACCTGCCGATGCCTCGATCAAATGCATGCCATACAATTCAAGGTCGAGCGCAGGGGTTGCTGGAATCTCAGGCATGACTAAAGCCGTCGTATGTGTTGTCATTCGGCCTTCTCCTGTACAGTGTCGTCTTCGACAACTGTATGCCGCACAATCGGCTCATATAACGTTTCGGCATAGAGATTAAAGTATTGCTCAAATGCTTTCTTAACATCTTGCCCTTGCAGAACGAACTGCCAATCAGGATGCAACGCGCACTCTTCATTTTGGTTTGGCGGAATTGGTGAATTAAAATCATTGCCCAGCCATTTTTCTGCCAATGATTCAAACGGCTTAACTTTGAGTTCGCCTGTTTTTTTATCAACCGAAAACGCATCAAGCGTCAAACTTGGTGGCAAAACAAAAGGCCGCTGCGCAGCGATTTGCCAAACATGCAGCCAATTTTGTAGATGCTTCAACGCCTCGCCAGCCTCAACGGGTACCGCGCGCGCAGTCTGATTGCTATACACGACGATTCGTTGTCCGCGCCCCTGCTCCACATCCTCACTCGTCGTCTCACGCCAGACTTGCCAGAGTAAATGCTCCAGCCAAAAACGCACTCGATGACGACCTCTGCCACTACTTGCCAATTGGCCCAGCCATAACGTCGCACGTTGATCCGTCGGCACACGAATCGACATTTGCCAATGTTGTGCGACTTGATTTTGAAGTGACTGACTTTGCAGAAATTGTAACTGATCACTTGTATCAGGAATCGCTAATAAGCGTTCAGTGATTGGCGTGACCTCGCCACCATACTGCTGCATGCGTTGTTCAATGATGGACTGCTCACGAACGCTTTTTTTCCAATACGCAGCTCCTGCCACACCAACAGGTAAAGCCGCAACCCATTGCGTCGATTGCAATGATTTCTGATTTTGTTTCGACAATTGGAATTGATTGCGCAGTTGATATTCATCCAGTTTATTAAGCGTTAAAGGCTCAAACGGCGATAAGCCTTCTTCCAAATACAATCGTCCAATCCGCGCCTGTGCCAAGAAATGACGCGCAGGCTGCATTAAATCTTTAATCCATTGATCGGCTTTAATGAGATTTTCAGGTACGGTATAACTGAATGTTTCAGAGGGCGAAATCCATTCTGGCGCAACCTCGTGATGATCTTGATTTAATTTCTTCGCAACTTCAAACCAAACACCAGAAGTAGCTTGCGGCGCATCTGCATTAAAATTCTCACGTTCAAAAGGCAACAGCGTATGCCAATGATGAATCGATTGATCCAATGGTGAAATCAATGTTGAGGCATCATGCAAATCAGGTACTTTAGCCAAATGATCTCTTAGAAAATCCATCAACTCTTGTACAGGTGCAGCAGGTAATCGTGGTTGGTCATCCTGTACATCACGCCCGTTATAAAACAACCAACACGCCTCCGAAGCCAGCAACAACGCATCCAAAAACGCGCCTAAATCATCCTCGGTACGCGCCCGGTCACCAATCACAGGCGGTAATGCACCGATCAAATCGAAAGTGTTTTTCTGCTCACGCTGAGGAAATTTACCTGTGTCTAAATTCAACACTGCAATCAAACGATAGGGTAAAGGACGCATCGTCCCCAACCGCGCAAAGGTCACACTGCCCGTTGGAATCGAGCTTTGCATCGCTTGAGTCAAGGTTGTTTGTAACTCTTCCAACACGAAACGTAATGGCAATTGGATTTCGTGTTGTGTGACCTCTTTTTCACTGAAGTTTTCTTTTACCAACTGTTCTCTTGCTAAAAATGCTGAACTGGCATTTTTTTCCATATCATCCAAAGCTTGAGTAATACTCGTCCAGCCGCGAGTGTCTCGTTCAGATGCGAAAGCTTGCTGTAACTCTGTGCGTAATATTGCAACCCACTCCGACACGCTTCGCTGTACAAGTAGCTGCCCACGATGCGCATCAAGCTGGTGATAAATCTGTTCCAGAATCGCAATCAGCTCAAAGTCATCACGTATCAAGGTCGTCATTGGCAAGCAATCGACATACATCGTATCAACAGGCATTGCCATGCCGAGAATCAAGCGATCCAACGCAAACCGTAAAGTGAAGCGAACATCAGCGTCATGTGACAACAAGGTTCGACTCAAATGCTCACCATCAAAACCACGTCTAAAACCCGCTTCAACCAACAACTCGCCCATACGCGTCACTTGATCGACGCTTAAGCCATAGCTTTGTTGCACAGGTGCCAGTGCCAGCCAGTCGAGCAGCGTTTCACACGATAATCGCCCAATCAACAAACTAAAACGTCCCGTCAACGCCTGCCACAACGCGTCCACTTCTGGTGAAGTCAAACCTGTGATTTCAATCGGCACATGCACTTCAGCACGTGCATCAAAAGATGAGGTTGACGGAAATACAGCACGAATGAGTGGTGCAACATCGTTCAAATCTGGTACTAGAACTAAAATATCACTCGGTTTTCGACGCTCACCAGTCGAAACTTGAGTGCCTAACCACTGAATAATTTCCTCACGCAAGACTTCCAATTGACGCAATGTCGAATGACACGCATGAATCGCCAATGAATCATCAGCAGGATTAAAATCCCAATTTTTGACATTGGATAAATCTAAGGCATGCTGTTGAATATGTTGTAATACCGTAGGTTCTTGTTCATGCGCAGTTTGAACAAACGCATCCTGCCAACTCTCTTGAATACCAAGTGCCTGCAAACCTTGAAACGACTCGCCTTCGACAAACTCACCACCAGAAAGCTGAACCAAAAGCTTAAACACATCCCGCGACTGTTTACCCATTCGCGTCAGCAGCGGGTGAGTTTCACGAAGCTCCACGCCCGCGCCTTGCTCACTTTTGCGCCGTTGCAACCAACGCGCATCCACTAAATCCGCCCAATATTCTTGCGAAGGGTTGTAATGCAACAATGCCACATCGACATATTGCGCAAGCTGACGAAGAAACATCAGCTCTGCTGGTGGTAATTGGATGACGGTAAAAATTGTCACACTGCGTGGTAATTTTTTCACCAAACTCGGATCAGTCTTTAACGCCAACCAAAACCGCGACACTTCCGCTTCACGCTGCTCAAAAACGTCTTTAAATAATGTCTTCCATAACCACGCCTGCCAAATTTGCATTTCGGCATAACGCTCAATCAACCATTCTGGCTTGTCACGACATAAAATTTGAAGATTAAGAAACTCACCACGCCCCCAAAGGCGTAACCAATCCGCACGATAGGTCACATAGCCCGCAAAGACTTGTGCAATCTGAGATGAGAGCACCCAAATTGCCCGTTTCACTTCCGCATCGTTATCGGCTTGATGCGTCACCTTATGTGTGTGATGTTGCTGACCGACAATTTTTTTTAATAAAAAACCAAGCGCATGAATTGCAGCCTCGTCTTTTTCTGAATGAGGATTTTTTAGAGCATCTTGCGTCGAAAATGCCTGACTGTAAATCTGCCAGATATAGGCAAAAATCTGCCAGCGCATAATCGACGCAGACAGTGGCGCTTGCGGGACGCCATTGATTAACTTTTGTTCCGCATCACGCTCAGCCAATCGCCCATACAAATCCCACTGAAACGCGCCCATAAAATCAGTTGAAACCTGCGCAACAATGCCTTGCGTACTCGCAAGATGTAATTTCAGCCAAACACCTACACCATGTGATGGAATCAAAATCTGACGCGGCTCGAACACACCAATCGGATGCTCATCAAAGAACGCCAACATCTCATGAAACAGGCTTTCTATGCGTTGGCTTTGAATAATTTTAAGCATCAATCGAACTCAATTTTCCATAATTATTGGCTTTAGCAATCAACCGAGCAAAACACCCCACATCTAAGGTTATGTTCTGATTAATAGTTGAAACGCATTTGCAATACTTTTGCTTCGAAGTCTTCCCCTTCAAGGGGAAGATTTAGATGGGGATGGTTTTGATTTTACTCTAAAACCATCCCCATCCCGACCTTCCCCTTGAAGGGGAAGGAGATAAATATTCAAACGCTTTTCAATTTCAACTGTTAACGCATACATAACCACATCTAAACATCTTTTAGCTATCGTTTCATCATCCTGTTTTGGGTATGATGTTTTAAACACCTACCCACACTGATGCTTATACAAAAAAGGGCTTCTTTATGAAAATCGACAAGATCACCAACATTATTGATCCTACACTTGATCTCGATGCGATTCGCGAAGAATGCCTTGAACTGATGAAAACTCGTGCATACATTTCTGCGGGGATTTCCGCCATGCCAGTTCCGCTTCTCGATGTTGCCGTTGACGCTGGCATGCTCACCCAATTTCTCCCTGAGATTAACGTCAAATTTGGTTTAGAAAAAGAAAAACTCGCTGCCATTAACTTTCAAACTGG
>JASLGO010000136.1 GCA_030150135.1 Aquirhabdus sp. | reverse complement strand
AGTGTCATAATTTACTCATATTTCGCCTGCTAATTCAGCAGGTTTTGTCCTGCATGAAATAACTCACAAAAAACAGTAAAACAATCCCCGATTCTCTTGATATATTCTGTAAAATAATACCAATTTTCATGTACTTTCCTTTTTGTGATGAGGTCTTGTTTCACGTTTATAGCCAGAGCGTTTGCGAGATGTTACCAAGATGTCACGATGTCATGTGATGGACATGACGTATGATGATGTCAAGAAAAGGATAGTCATACACAATTAGGCATATTGGAATCGTTGCAATGATAGATGCAGAAGGCTTTCGGCCCAATGTCGGCATGATTCTGTGCAACGCACAGGGTCAGGTGCTGTGGGCGAAACGAATTGGTCATAATGCATGGCAGTTCCCACAAGGCGGAATTTCCGAAGGTGAAACACCAGAACAAGCATTGTACCGTGAGCTGTGGGAAGAGGTGGGGTTGCATCCAGAGCATGTCAAGATTTTGGCGCAGACTGATGGTTGGTTGCATTATCGATTGCCAAATCGTTATGTTCGTCAGGATGATGTACCCCCTGTATGTATTGGTCAAAAACAAAAATGGTTTCTACTTCAACTGATCGCCGATGATTCGGAAATTCATTTGGATGCGAGTACGCCAGCGGAGTTTGATAATTGGATGTGGGTCAGCTATTGGTTCCCACTATCTGAAGTGGTTGCATTTAAACGCGACGTTTATCGGAAGGCGTTATTACAGCTTGTTGGAAAATTACCTATTTAAAATAGCAGTCTATGCTCTGAGTTGATTTACTTTATATGGAATGGAATCTATATTCGGTAACAGGATAGGTAAGAATCGCAAAACCTGATTCGACATATTGGAGATGTCATGCAGATAGAAAGCCTGCGCAAGATTGTACAGGACGTTGACGCCGCACCTAATTTACATGCGGCGCTTGAGGTCATGGTACAGCTTGTTGCTGAAGCCATGGAAACCGAAGTGTGTTCGGTATATTTGCTGGATGAGCGCAATCAGCGTTATATCTTGATGGCTTCTGTCGGCTTGAATGCAGACTCTGTTGGTGAGGTGTCGCTCTCCACAACCGAGGGATTGATTGGTCTTGTCGGGCAACGCGAAGAAATCGTGAGCCTTGAAGACGCGTCGAGTCATCCTCGGTTTCGCTATTTACCTGAAACTGGCGAAGAGCGTTACAGCGCGTTCTTGGGTGTTCCGATCATGTATCGCCGCAAGGTTATGGGCGTCATGGTCGTTCAAAATCGTGAGCGTCGTGCGTTTAGCGAAGCGGCTGAATCTTTCCTTGTAACCTTATGTGCACAGTTGTCTGGTGCAATTGCCCATGCTCACGCAGTGGGTCAGGTCGATGTATTTAGAAAGCCTAGTAGTACAGCCTCTCCTCAAGTCTTTCAAGGCGTTGCTGGTGCTGGTGGTGTGGCGATTGGGCGTGCTGTTGTCCTATATCCGCCTGCCGATTTAACGCTTGTTCCAGATCGAAAGATTGATGATGTGAAAGCCGAACTGGCACTATTTAATGATGCGTTGGTGATGGTCCGTCAAGATATTAAAGATCTCGATGACAAGATGCAAAAAGCGCTGCTTGCTGATGAGCGCGCCTTGTTCGGTGTCTATCTGCGGATGTTGGACGATCATGCGCTTCCCTCAGAAATTATTGCCCGAATTAAAGCGGGTAATTGGGCACAAGGGGCTGTCCGCGGCGTGATCGATCAGCATTCTGCACATTTCTCGCAAATGGAAGATGAATATATCCGTGAGCGGATCGCAGATTTGCGCGATTTAGGTCGTCGTCTATTGGCTCGGTTGCAAGCGTCAGATAGTCAGCATCGGGAAATTACCGAAGGTAGTATCCTGATTGGCGAGGAAATTTCCACTGCGATGCTCGTCGAGCTGCCAATGGATAATATCTCAGCCATTGTCACTGCTGAAGGTGCAGCAAATTCGCATATGGTCATCGTTGCGCGCGCGCTTGGTATTCCGACAGTTGTCGGCGTGACCGAGTTACCGATTACTGCGCTTGATGACGTGGAAATGATTGTCGATGCGCATCAAGGTCGGATCTATGTCCATCCAATTCGTCAATTGCGTCAACGTTATAAAGAAATTCAAAAAGAAGAACAACAAGCCGAGCAAGATCTAAAGACCTACGAGCGTCGTGAAACGATCACGCCTGACGGTCATGTGATGCCGCTGTATGTCAATACAGGTTTGATGATCGATGTGATTCGTGGCGCACAGCGCGGTGCAAAAGGTGTTGGGCTGTATCGCAGTGAAATTCCTTTCATGCTTCGTGAACGTTTTCCTGGTGAAGAAGAGCAGCGTCATGTTTACCGTCAGCAGTTGAGTCATTTTGCGGGTAAGCCCGTGGTGATGCGCACGCTGGATATCGGTGCGGATAAAGACTTACCGTATTTCTCGATTGAAGAAGAAAATGCGGCATTAGGTTGGCGCGGGATTCGTTTTACCCTCGATCACCCAGAGATTTTCTCCGCACAGATGCGTGCGATGCTCAAAGCGAGTATTGGACTGAATAATCTACATATTTTGTTCCCAATGATTACGTCGATTAGTGAAGTTGAAGAGGCGATGTATTTGTTACATCGGTCTTTACATGAGGTACAAGAGGAAGAACAGGTCAGAATCAATATGCCGCGCGTCGGTGTGATGATTGAAGTCCCTAGTATCTTGTCGATGATTGATGAGCTTGCTGAGATAGTCGATTTCTTCTCCGTGGGTTCTAACGATTTGACGCAGTATTTGCTGGCGGTTGATCGCAATAATCCGCGTGTTGCTGGACTTTATAGCTACTATCATCCTGCTGTGTTACGCACATTGAATCAGCTAGTGGTTCGTTGTCGTGAATTAGATCGTCCGATTAGTTTATGCGGTGAGATGGCAGGTGATCCGAGTACGGCGATTCTGATGATGGCGATGGGTTTTAATTCGTTATCGATGAGTTCTTCTAATATTTTGAAAGTCCGTAAGACACTGATTCAGACGCCAATGTCAGAAGCACAGGATTTGTTGAACGAAGTTCTGAAAATGGACAATCCTGCAGTGATTCGTAGTTGGGTTGAACGATATATGCAGAGCAAAGGTCTAAGCAGCATGATTCGCCCAGGTCCAACCAATCTGGCAGCGACTTAAGCTGAATTGATCAGCGAAACGTATTAGGCTTCGATGGAGTATTTGTTGATCCATCGAAGCCATCATTTTTTTAGCACTATGAATTCTCAATCATTCAATTATCAAGCAGGAGTGAGTTATGCAGTTGGCGTTATTTGATTTGGATAATACTCTGCTTGATCTCGATTCAGACCATGAGTGGGGCGAGTTTCTGATTGCGCAAGGCTTGGTCGATGAAAAAGCCCACCGCGCGCAGAATGATAAATTCTTTGCCGATTATCAATCAGGTACGCTGGATGCAGTCGCATATAACGAGTTTGTATTTCAGTTTCTTGTTAATAAAAGCCAAGCAGAGCTAGCCGCTTTGCATGATGTATATATGCAAAAAGTCATTCGACCTGCGATGCGCCCACTTGGTTTTGCTGCGATTGAAAAACATCGTCAAGCTGGGCATGAGATTGTCATCATTACTGCAACGAATCGCTTTGTCACTGCGCCGATTGCGCACGCGTTTGGCGTGAAGCATTTGATTGCGAGCAATCCAGAAATGATTAATGGCGCATACACAGGCAAACTCGATGGCGAACCGTGTTTTCAAGCAGGGAAATTGCATCATTTGCAAGCATGGTTAGCGACACATAAGAAACCTGAAGAATCCCTGGAAACTTGGGGATATTCAGATTCGTTTAACGATTTGCCGTTATTGAATTTTGCAGATCATGCGATTGTAGTGACACCTGATAAACGTTTGCATGCGCATGCACTTGATCATCATTGGGCTGTAGAAGATTGGTCGATTCACAAGTCATGATGAGATTTGTGAGGACGTCACTCACTGCGGTGAGTGTGATGTTAGGGAGCTTTGTTTCACCTGATGTCTTTGCAGATGTGGATGTTTATAAATGCAAGGATGCACAAGGACGTTTGAACTATACCGATAGTCCTTGTATGAGTAGTAATGTGATCTCTCACTCTACAGTCGTGGAACGTCCAACCCAATATGTTTCGCCGAAAGTTTTATCTGTAAGAGAGCCGAAAGTCGAGCGCACAATTCACCATAAACGCACTTCATCTCGGGCAGATGTGAATGTCTTTGCGGTGAATGAGAAATATAAGGATGCTGTGTTTGCTGAGCGATTCAAGCATCCGAGGACAAAAGAACAGGATGTGTTAAATAAAAATCTGGAAAAGATTGAGGCGAAAAGGCGGAGTGAGTTGAAGGGGCGGTGATTGTTGCTATGTTGAAGGCGGGTTTTAACCCACCTTACACGAGCGGTGTCGCTGAGATGTTTTTCCCTATTTAAATTCTTCCAAGGAGTCCTCCGCATTCGAGCCCTTGCGTGATCTGAATTTTTTAATAATTACGTCTTGGCCTTTCTCGGTAATGAAGACTTCTATCGTGGGAAAAGTAAAAAATCCAGATACTGTACTCATATCTTTTTTACGTTCGAAATAAACTGTATATGATTTTCCGATTTGAAAATCAAAAGGAAAATAAAAGACTTCTTGTGATCCACCTGTTTGCGTCAGAAGTGCCCTAAATCCAACTGTATGCAGACCAGGTTTTATTCCAGCAACATTGCCGATGTAGCTTACGGATGAAGGTAACTCGGTAACAGACTTCGCCCAAAAGTAACCATAAACTTTTTGTCTATCAACACTTTCTAGACCACAAGCAGTTCCTGATATTGCAACACAATCTATGGGTGAAAACCCTTTGGATAGGAGAGTGGTTGCGTCCTCTTCTTTTAATCGGTTCCGCTCCGCAATATTACTTGCACACCCTGATAATATTAGACATATGGTGAAGCTTGCGATTATTTTTTTCATAAGTCTGACTTAGTGTCTAATATCATTTAGAAGCTATTATTCTATTAAAAATTATTAGGAACTGTTAATATTTTTTCAAATCATATTAATTTACATAATACAGTAGACGAGGGACGGCGCCAATTACTTCCGAATGGTTCATGCTGCGAATAAGTTCTTTTGCCAGACGAAACATATGTATCGATCAGATAAAAAATCCTCTCGCATTGTTCCGCTCCCCTCAGATCACCCTCCAGCCTGTATCGCCGTCAACGCAATCGTATAGACAATATCTTCAACTAATGCGCCACGTGATAGATCATTCACAGGTTTATTTAAACCTTGCAGCATTGGGCCAACACTGACGACATTTGCGCTACGCTGAACGGCTTTATACGTTGTATTGCCTGTATTCAAATCTGGGAATACAAACACCGTCGCACGACCTGCAACTTTAGAGCTAGGCGCTTTTTGGCGACCAACACTTTCGATTGCTGCTGCATCGTATTGCAGTGGACCATCTATCATTAAATCAGGACGACGTTCTTGTGCGATACGTGTGGCTTCACGGACTTTATCAACGTCCGATCCTGTACCTGATTCACCCGTAGAATAACTAATCATCGCGACACGTGGTTCGATGCCAAACGCTGCCGCAGAATCGGCGCTTTGTATCGCAATCTCAGCGAGTTCTGCTGCATTCGGGTCTGGATTGATTGCACAATCACCATAAACGACAACTTGTTCAGGAAGCAGCATAAAGAAAATCGACGACACCAAACTAAAACTTGGTGCGGTTTTAATTAACTGAAATGCAGGACGTACAGTATTGGCTGTGGTGTGAATTGCGCCAGACACCAAACCATCGACTTCGCCAAGCGCGAGCATCATTGTGCCCAAAACGACCGTATCTTGGAGCTGGGCATCAGCAAGCTGAGTGGTGAGTTTGCCTTTACGCAGTTCCACCATAGGTGTGATATACCGCGTGCGGATACTTTCAGGTTCGATGATTTCTAAACCTTCAGGCAGTGTAATCCCGCGTGCTTGGGCGACTGCTTCAACTTCTTCGCGTTTGGCAAGGAGTACGCATTGTGCGATGCCTCGCGTCTGACAGATGACAGCCGCTTGTACCGTTCTAGGTTCTGCACCTTCAGGCAATACAATTCGTTTGGTCGCGACTTGGGCTTTTTTGACTAATTCATAACGGAATGCCGATGGAGATAAGCGCTCTGAGCGCTGTGCAGCAAAGTGTTGATTTAACCAATCAATATCGAGATGTCGTGCGACGGTTGCCATCACTTGTTCAGCACGTTCGGTATCGTCTACAGGAATTTCATTTCCCATCTGGTCGATCCGTTTCATGGTATCTAATACATTGCATTGCACTGATAGCACAGGAAGCCCTGATTTATATGCATTATTACAGAGCTGATGCACTTGATCATCTGGCACATAGCCATCTGTTAAGACGACTCCTGCGAGAGGTACGCCATTCATTGCGGCTAAACTGGCTGCGATGAGAATGTCTGCTCGATCTCCTGGTGTCACTAAAAGCGTGTCAGGCGTTAAACCTGTCAGCATGTGATTGACCGCGTGTGCGCCGAGGGCGACTTGTTTGACGCGCCGACGAGCAGCTTCCCCTTCGTTCAGCAAGGTCGCGGATAAAACCTGCGCTACATCGAGTGTCCGTGTTGCATTTAAGGCAGCATCATAGGGGATGAGACCGATCAGGTGAAATTGATCATTGCTATGGGCGACAGGTTTTATTGCTTGAGTAATTTGTGCTCGAAGTTTCTCTAGCTCAGCAGGTTGTTCTAATGCTGTTGTTGCAACCCCTTTAACGCGATTGAGAATATAGCCCAATACACGAGATGATTCTGTACCGCCAAAGGCTTGCGCTGCCAGATCCAAACGCTCTGCTAATCCTTGAATATGGTTCATATCAACTGAGGTGACGATGATGACTCTGGCATCTAATGATTGGGCGAGTACAGAATTGAGCTGTGGTGCATAACTGCTTTCGCTGGTTGGCACCATTCCTTCGACGATAAGCACGTCACAGCCTTGACGACTCTCGTTTTTCATACTCATGATTTGCTCAAGCAATTCATCCAGTTGACCATCACCGAGCATGTGTTCAACAACTGGCTGTTCGATCGCAGGCAGAATAGGGCGTTTCAGCATCTTACTAATGAGTAGGCTAGAGCGATCTTTGATATCGCCATCTGCATTGAGTTCAGTCTGGGCAAATGGTTTCATAAAGCCTGCACGAATCCCGATGAGATCCAGCGCACGAATCAAACCTAAACAGGCGGAGGTGCGACCAACAGAGACACCTGTGGGAACGATCAGAAATGTTGGCATGGAAAGAGAATCCTTTAATTTTTTGTTTCTAAATTCATTGCTTTGAAGTCTTCCTCATTAGGGGGAAGATTTAGATGGGGGTGACTTTTATTGGTAAACAACATCAAAAACCATCCCCCATCCCGACCTTCTCCCTGAAGGAGATAAGCATTTTTTCAATTTCAATCATTAACGTATACATAGCCTTAAAAGAAGGAAATTAATAGAATCACAATCCTAAAACACTTCGCGTTTCTTGTGCGATCTGACCTTCTTCGTCGGTTGGAATCACCCAGATTTGTCGCCCACCATGTCTATTTTGGTCAATACGACCTTCTGCACCACGAATCATTGTTTGATTCTGATCATTATTAAGGTGCAAATTAAAGTGAGGTAGCAACGCTAATGTTTTTGCACGAATTTCTGCTGAATTTTCACCAATTCCGCCTGTGAAAATAATGCCCGTAAACTCAGGTAAAGCACAGCTCATTGCCGCAAGTGATTGTGCTAAACGATAGCAGAATACTTCGATGGCAAGTGTCGCGCCTGCATGTCCTGTTTTCGCCATTTCCGTGAGTGTGCGCATATCGTTGGATACGCCAGATAAGCCGAGTAAGCCACTTTTTTTATTGAGAATTTGATCAATTTCTTCAAGTGACCAACCGAGAGTTTTGACCAGATGCAAATGCAAACTTGGATCGACACTGCCGCTGCGTGTGCCCATCACCAAGCCTTCTAGTGGTGTTAATCCCATGCTGGTATCGACGCTTTTCCTTTGCCAGACAGCGCAGGTTGAACAACCGTTCCCTAAATGTGCTGATAGCCAGCCATGATCTGTGCTGCCGACTAACTGATTGAGATGCTGCGTCACATAAGCATGGCTCGTCCCATGAAATCCATAACGTCGAATTTGATGCTGATGATATAAGTTGTCAGGTAGGGCATAGCGAAATGCGCGTGCTGGCATGGTCTGATGAAAAGCGGTATCGAAAACTGCAATTTGCGGGAGCTCTGCAAATAATTTGAGCGTCGTTTCAATGCCTAACAAATTGGCTGGATTATGCAGTGGTGCCAGTGGGATTGTCTCGCGAATGGCCGCGACCACGTCTTCATTAATCTGTACTGCTTGAGTGAATTTCTCACCACCATGAACGACCCGATGACCTATCGCAATTGGTTTCTCATTGCCAAGTGCACCCAGAATATGAGTCAGTGCGATTTGGTGATCTGCATTAGGTATGGCAATTAATGTTTTTTCACCATTTTCATGAACGATATTGAGCCGCGCTTCCGATGTTCCGATGTTTTCTGCCAATCCAGATCGTCTGATCAGTGAGGTATTGGTATCTATATTTGTCTTTGATTTTTCTGGAACAACGGCAAATTTAATCGAAGAAGAACCACAATTAATAACTAAAACAGAGCGTGACATAATGGAACTCTTCCGTGATCAATATCAGTTGCTGAATCAGGCATATCATGGCTGAGATGATTGAAAAAATATAGATTTTATCCGTACACATGATGAGTTTATCACTCATCATGCGTGGTCAGATTATGGCGTATTCGTTACCACATAATGACGCGTTGATCGGGCGCTAAATACATTTTATCACCTTGCTTCACGCCAAACGCCTCATAGAACGGCGGCTGGTTGGCAAGCGCGCCATCGCCACGGAATTGTGCAGGAGAGTGAGGATCGCTCTTGAGCTGGACAATCAGTTGTGCCTCGCGAGTCTTACTGCGCCATACTTGCGCCCAACCAAAATAAAAACGCTGATCGCCCGTCATCCCATCCATCATTGGTGCAGGCTTACCTGCAAGAGACAATTGATAGGCCTTGTAAGCAATTGCAAGTCCCGAGTTGTCTGCGATATTTTCACCTAAGGTCAGTTCACCGTTGACGTTATAGCCTTTGATTGGACTGTATGCACTGTACTGTGCAACGAGTGCTTTGGTTTTTGTCGCAAAGTTTTTATGATCTGCTTCCGTCCACCAGTTACGAAGGTTGCCAACCTCATCAAATTGACTGCCTTGGTCATCGAAACCATGACTGATTTCATGCCCAATCACTGCGCCAATCCCGCCATAATTCACAGCATCATCCGCATTAGCGTTAAAGAATGGCGGCTGTAAGATCGCTGCTGGAAACACGATTTCATTCATAGACGGGTTGTAGTAAGCGTTGACGGTTTGTGGCGTCATTCCCCATTCTTCGCGGTCTACAGGTTTGCCGAGTTTGTTAATTTGACGTTGATATTCGAAGCGGCTAGCGCGCATTGAGTTGCCAATGAGGTCATCTTTTTTAATCTCCAAAGCACTGTAGTCGCGCCATTTGTTTGGATAACCAATTTTAATGGCGAGCTTATCCAACTTTTTCTGTGCTTCTTTCTTCGAATCGGCACTCATCCAATCCAATGTATCAATGCTGTGGTGATAGGCGGTAATCAAGTTATTGACCAGCTTCACCATCCGCGCTTTATTTTCAGCAGGGAAGTATTGCTCTACATAAAGCTGCCCTAAGCCTTCACCAATCTGGCCTTCAACGGTTTTTACACCACGTTTCCAGCGCGCTTCATTTTCAGGAACACCGCGTAATGTCGTGCCATAAAATGAAAAACGCTCATCCACATAAGCCTTAGACAAATCGCCAGCAAAACCGTTGAGTACATGCCATTTGAAATAAACTTTCCATACGTCCAAAGGCGTTTTTTCAATTAAACGATCAAAGCCTTTTAAGTAGCTCGGCTGTCCAATGACGAGGTAAGGTGTTTTATTTTTTATTTCCGCATCAACCAGATAGCTTTTCCAATCAAAATGCGGTGCAAGCGTTTTGAGTTTATTCAGCGTCGTTGGGTTATAGGTCTTCACAGGATCGCGATTTTCAACTTTAGTCCACTGTACTTTAGCGATTTCAGTTTCGAGTGCGAGGATCTGATCGGCATGTTGTTTTGCGGATGCATCACCAGACATGGTCAGCATTTTTTCAATATAAGCACGATATTTCAGGCGAGTGTCTTTGAGTTTTTCATCATCTTTTAAGTAGTAATCGCGGTCTGGAAGCCCAAGCCCACCTTGATCAAGTCCTGCGACTACTTTGGTGGAGTCTTTCGCGTCTTGTCCAATTCCAAGCTCAAGTGGTACGCCGACATCGATCATTGACAGATGTGCAACGAGCCCTGCCAACTGCTTCTTATTGGTGATGGCATCAATTCTTGCAAATTCTGGTTGCAGTGGACTAATACCAAGTTTTTCAAGCGTCGGCTCATCCATATAACTGGCATACAAATCGACAATTTTTTGTTTCACTGAGCCAGCGGGAATATCTTTTTTTGCGCTTTCCGTATCAATAATACTGTGCAGTTGATTGAGTGATTGTTCGGCGAGTTCATTAAACGCACCCCAGCCAGATTTATCTGCTGGAATCTCTGTATTTTTTAGCCAAGTGCCATTCACATGATTATAAAAATCATCCTGTGGACGCACACTGCTATCAATATTCTGCAAATTAAGACCCGAGACTAACGTGGTCTGAGTGGTTTGAGAAATGTTCTTGGGTTCGACCGTTTGGGCTTTTTCTATCACGGCTGGTGCGGAAGGCGTGTCTGCAAAAACAGTTCCAGTCATCTGCGCGAGTACTGAGGCAGCGATGAGTGTCTGAGTCATCAAGCGTTTCACGTATAAACATCCTTATTGTTAAATGAGCAATGAAAAATGTTGCGCTAGCATGCTGGCAAAGCGTTGGCGCGTTTTTAAATGAATGATCGACTATACCAGCTTGTGAGTGAAAAAATGCTTTGGAAATAGTATCTAAAATGTGTCGTTATTTTTGGTTTTGATCAACAAACCAGTCAAAGACCGACTAGATTTGTTGATCATTGTGTGAAGGGAAATGTTTGTGGCGAGGTTTATCTTAGTTTTTATTTTAAACGTCGTTTGGACATGATTCTTGAAATCAAATCACCTACTTCTTGCACGACGAAATAACCTGCCGCTGCTGCATTCAATGTGTATTTCTTAATTTGTGCGCTGGAGTGCATCCCTGAAATGCACCAATTCACGAAGTGTTCGCAGTTGTTAAAAATAATATTGTATTCATTCTCACCAAGACGACTAAAAGCACGCTCGACACTTTCTTCAGGACTAAAATTTCTGATGCTTGGCTCTTCAATCCAGAACCCAAAGCCATTATCGAAACGCTCTAACGACGTGATCGACACTGGTTTCTTGGAAAAACCATCAATAAATCCTGAATACTGAATGACGCGTTGATCACCCACATAAATCCCGTGATGTGTAAAACCCAAACGTGGCGTGACGAGGTGATCGCCGATATTGATCATTGCAGTCATATGTCCCTCCACGCTGTGCGATGTTTGGTTTTGATGGGTAGTACAAAAAGTGATCTTTTGTTTGAGGTGCGAATATTAGGATATATGCAAGAGTTGCGTCAATCTCATAATTCCCGTTTTATGCAAATTTTGTGTAACTAGTTTTCTCTGTAATCGGCAATGGGTGTGCTAAGATTTCTCGAGTAGTTTTATTCATAGATTAAGGATGGCGTATGCCTACAGAGCTAGATCTTCATACGAGTATTCCTGCAATTATTGGCTCATTGATTGCCAAGAGGCGGATTGAGCGTGATCTGTCGCAGACGGATGCGGCTCATTTTTTGGACATTGGCACATCGTCATGGTCAAGAATTGAAAATGGCGAAACCTCGATGACACTTGATCAGCTTTTTGCGATTTGTAAGGGGTTGGATTTAAAGCCAAGTGCTTTTTTGACGCTGGTTGAAGAAAAGATTGCGGTATTGGAAAGCAAAGACATCGTGGTTCATGCTCATAAATTAAAAAATAAGAAGAAAGCAAAACTGGTCGATGCTGCAAAGAAGAAGGGCAGTGTCGTTTCTGTGCTTGAAGTCACAGGCATGGGTTTGTGGCCATTAATTGGCTCTGTGATTTTTGTGGCGGGGGCGGTGGCGATTCAGGGGGCGAATAAGAAAAAACGAGTTGTTGATGGAAGTGAGAAGAAAGATTAAATAAGAAGATTAAGAGTTTTAACTTGACTGTATCTCAATTGAGATACAATATAACAAAAAATATTGAGGAGTGCTGATATGGCTGCACATACTTCCATGCTTCATGTTCGTGTTGATCATCAATTAAAGGCTCAAGCGACTGAGACGCTGGCTAATTTTGGTTTAACTGTATCTGATGCTGTGCGTATATTGCTCACTAGAGTTGCAAAAGAAGGTGGGCTGCCAGCAGGTTTCATGATGGATGAAGATGCATATGACAGTTGGTTTCGTGCAAAAGTCCAAGAAGCTTTAGAGGATTCAGCACCTGCTATTCCTCACCAAGAAGTAATGGATGAGATGCAGGCTATGATTGATAGGAAGCGTCATACTCGTACTTGAGTGGCGAGCGCGCGCTCGTAAGGATTTATTTGAAATAGTTGATTATATTTCTGATGATAATGTAGATGCGGCGCAGCAATTAAAAAATGAAATTGAGATCAAGATTGCTCAATTATTAGAAAATCCAAAAATATACCGATTGGGTCGGGTTTCTGGCACTCGAGAAATGGTTGTTAGAAAGAGTTATGTGGTTGTTTATTTAGAAAATGAGAGCAATATATCAATATTGCGAATTTTACATGCAGCTCAGCAGTGGCCTCCAACTCAGCAGTAGCATTTGTCATTACTCTAACTTTTTGCAAATCCTCTTCATTTTTTCATATGAATAAAAAAGGAAGCCACATGGGCTTCCTCCTTTTATTTCATTGATTAACTATCAATTAATAGTCAAATGAAAAACTACTAATATCCATTTGCATCAATGATTTAGATGGTTTAACCATTGATTCTGCATGACCTTGTGCGCGTGGCAACAGACGCTCAAAGTAGAATTCTGCAGTTTGGATTTTAGCTTGGTAGAATTCTGCTGATTCTGGTCCACCTTTCTCCAAGCCCTTGAATGACTTAGCAGCCATACGTGCCCACATGTACGCCATCATCGCGTAACCTGAGTACATCAAGTAATCATTACATGCGCTTGAAACAACATCACGATCTTTACGTGCCATCAGCATCAGACGCAGAGTCAATGTGTTCCATTGAGCACAGATCTTGGTCAAGTCCCATG
Organism: Aquirhabdus sp.; assembly: GCA_030150135.1. Taxonomy (GTDB): domain Bacteria; phylum Pseudomonadota; class Gammaproteobacteria; order Pseudomonadales; family Moraxellaceae; genus Aquirhabdus. The sequence continues at coordinate 1,490 of JASLGO010000136.1, read as the reverse complement.
CAAAACCGCGCATGTTTTTGTGGTTTGCTTGGTTACCACAGAACTTGAGGATGTCGCTGGTGAAATCACGTACGACTTTACCGCGGCTACCGAGCAATACTTTACGACCTAACAAGTCGAGTGCTTGGATACCCGTCGTACCTTCGTACAAGGTAGAGATACGTGCGTCACGAACGATTTGTTCCATGCCGTGTTCTTTGATATAGCCGTGACCACCGAATACTTGCATACCCAAGTTTGCAGATTCCAGACCCATTTCAGTCAAGAAGCCTTTCAGAATTGGAGTAAAGAAGCCGAGTTTGTCATCCCAGTATTCATATTCAGCGTGATCGCCTTTTAGAACACCATCGGTCATTTTGTCAGCCAATTGTGCTGCGAAGTAGATCATTGCACGACCACCTTCAGCAACTGCTTTTTGGGTCAACAGCAAGCGACGTACGTCTGCGTGGTGAATGATTGCGTCAGCAACGAGGTCTGGGTTCTTTTTGCCAGATAATGCGCGCATTGAAATACGCTCTTTTGCATATGGCAATGAACCTTGGAATGACAATTCAGCGTGTGCAATACCTTGAACCGCAGTACCGATACGTGCTGTGTTCATGAAGGTGAACATCGCATTCAAACCTTTGTTTGGCTCGCTGATCAGGTAACCTGTCGCTTCGTCAAAGTTCAATACGGCTGTTGCAGAAGCGCGGATACCCATTTTGTGTTCGATTGAACCACAAGTGACAGGGTTGCGTGCGCCAACTGTACCGTCTGCATTTGGAAGGAATTTTGGAACGATAAAGAGAGAAATCCCTTTAGTGCCTTTTGGCGCATCTGGTAGACGTGCCAGAACGATATGAATGATGTTTTCAGTCAGATCATGTTCACCCGCAGAAATGAAAATTTTGGTACCAGAAATTTTGTATGTGCCGTCAGCTTGTGGCTCTGCACGAGTTTTCACTTGACCCAAGTCAGTACCACATTGTGGTTCTGTCAGGCACATTGTGCCACTCCATGTGCCTTCAACCAGTTTAGGCATATAGGTGTCTTTTTGTTCTTCAGTACCGAATTGCAGAATGGTGTTCATACAACCCATTGAAAGACCTGGGTACATGGTGAACGACCAGTTTGCAGTGCCCATCATTTCTGATTTCATCAGGTTCAATGACATTGGCAAGCCTTGACCGCCGTATTGTTCTGGGTATGACAGACCTTGCCAGCCACCTTGAACGAATTGGTCGTAAGCTTCTTTGTAGCCTTTAGGTGTGGTCACGTTACCATTGTCAAAATGACAACCTTCCGCATCGCCTGATTGGTAGAGAGGTGCGAGAACGTTTTCGCACATATCCGCGCTGCCTTCCAGGATCATGTCTACAGTGTCAGGATCGGCAAGTGCACCATTTGACAATGATTTGTAGTGACCTTGGTAATCAAACATTTCGTTCATCAAGAAACGAATGTCGCGAAGAGGAGCTTTATAAGCTGGCATAAGTAACCCCGTTAAG
>JASLGO010000128.1 GCA_030150135.1 Aquirhabdus sp. | reverse complement strand
ACTAAACGTGACAATGCGCCCGGTTCGTTTTCAACTAATACAGAAATAATATGACGCATTATGTACGCTCCCCTTTTCTTAACCACATATCGCGCATCGATTGCTGAGCGATTTGCATTGGGTAAACGTGTTCTTTTGGATCAACGTAAACATCCATATACACCAAGCGATCTTTCATCGCCATTGCTTCAGCCATCTTGCTTTCTAGCTGTGATGGATCCGTGATTTTCATACCCACATGACCGTAAGCCTCAACCAATTTCACGAAATCAGGCAACGATTCCATGTATGAGCTTGAATGGCGACCTTCGTATTGCATGTCTTGCCACTGTTTAACCATACCGAGTGAACGGTTGTTTAAGCAGAGAATTTTCACTGGCAAGTTGTATTGCAAACATGTTGAAAGCTCTTGGATATTCATCTGAATTGAGCCTTCACCTGTAATACAAACAACATCACGTTCAGGGAATGCAAGCTTACAACCCATCGCATACGGCAGACCAACACCCATCGTGCCTAAGCCACCTGAATTGATCCATTGACGTGGTTCATCGAATTTGTAATACAACGCCGCAAACATCTGATGCTGACCAACGTCAGACGTAATGATTGCTTTACCATCTGTGACTTTATAGAGCATTTCAACAACTTGTTGAGGCTTCATTTGACCATCATCAGACTCGTCATAACGTAAACCATGACGTTTACGCCATTCGTTGATTTGCGTCCACCAATTGTTAATTTCAGTCGCATTTGGTTTGTTTACACCCAACTGTTTCAACTGAGTCAACATTTCCGCCAATACAGGCTCAACCGCACCAACGATCGGAATATGCGCCATAACGGTTTTTGAAATCGCCGCAGGATCGATGTCGATGTGAATGATTTTGGCATCTGGGCAGAACTTGGCGGTATTGTTCGTTACGCGGTCATCAAAACGCGCGCCAATACACAAGATCACATCAGAATGGTGCATTGCCATATTGGCTTCATACGTACCGTGCATACCGAGCATACCGACAAACTGTGGGTCAGTCGCTGGAAATGCACCCAAGCCCATCAAGGTATTGGTCACTGGAAAATTGAGTAAATGTGCAAGTTCAGTCAAATGATGTGAAGCATTACCTTGAACAACACCACCACCCGCATAAATCATTGGGCGTTTTGCAAGGAGTAACTCGTCAATCGCTTTACGGATTTGACCTGCATGACCACGACCTGGTGGTAAATAAGAACGCAGTTTTACTTTTTCTGGATATTCGTAAGGGAATTTTTCCGCTGGATTGGTCATATCTTTCGATATATCAATCAAGACTGGCCCCGGACGACCTGTGCTTGCGATATAAAACGCTTTTTTGACAATCATCGGAATTTCGCTGGCATGGCGAACTTGGAAGCTGTGCTTTACAACTGGGCGTGAAATACCGAGCATATCCGTTTCTTGGAATGCATCTTCACCAACCAAATGTGATGGAACCTGACCTGAAATCACAACCATTGGAATCGAATCCATATAAGCAGTTGCGATTGCAGTAATGGTATTGGTCGCACCAGGACCTGAAGTGACCAGCACTACGCCAGTTTCACCAGTTGCGCGCGAATAGGCATCAGCCATATGTCCAGCAGCTTGTTCATGACGCACAAGAATATGTTCAACATTGTTTTGACGGAACAGCGCATCATAAATATGCAAAACTGTGCCACCTGGATAACCGAATAGGTACTTCACCCCTTCATCGGCTAATGCGCGAATGAGCATCTCACCGCCAGAAAGTAATTCTACTTTCTTCTCTGTTTGCTTATCAGTATTTTCCAATTTAACTCACCCTAATCACATTAACTCGTTGTTCATTCTATATTTCTGAATAGATAAACAACATGAGCCCAGAATGCACTATGCAATCCAGACAATCATAGATTTTGGAGCTCATTTAAAGAGCAGGATTTTGACGGCAGAGCAGAAAATCATATGCTGGTAAGTGTGACCAGAATAAGACATGCAGCGCATTCGGATGAGAATGCCCTAAAAGCATCAACAAGCGCTCGCGATAGAGCAGATGTTCGCCAAAGCTAACGACTTTCATACCAAAGGGTGGTCGGCATGAGCATCGATAAAAAGATGCGCTATTTTCTGAAATTTTGTGTATTTAGTCAAGACTTCCGTAGCCCAAACAAGATAGTATCAAGCAGAGAATAATTTCTGATCATTCGAAAATAATAGATAAAACAGTATATAGATTATGTAATTTGACCTTTACGGAAATCCCTATGTCTCAATTTAAACTCACGGAAGAAATTCTGAAACGTTCTCACTCTCAAACTTGGGATATAGCGAAACTAGAATGGAGTTTATATCACATCTATGAGGCTGAAGAACCTGAAATTTGCCTATGCAGCCACTTTCCAATTCTTGAAATTTGCGTATTACACAATAAACTAAACGGACAGTTTGCAACTGTAGGAAATTGCTATGTAAAGAAATTTATAGGCTTGCCTTCTGATCTTATATTTCAAGCTGTAAAACGAGTTAGAAAAGATAATCAAAAATCTCTTAATATTGAAGCTATAACACATGCATACAAGAAAGGTTGGATAAACGACTGGGAATATAATTTCTCAATTGACACAATGCGCAAGCGAAATTTGTCTGGGAAACAACTTCAAACACGTATAAAAGTTAATGAAAAAATGCTCTCAAATATGAAACGTAGCAATAATAAATAAATTCAATCATATGAATAATTACAATCCTACCAAAACTCCACTCTAACTGCATCAAACGCAGGCATTTCATACGGATGCGCAGCACGTAGCGCATCAATCACAGCGTGAATAAACTCATCTTCGACAACTGTTTCTACACGCCACTCTGGAACTTTCTCCAGTTCACCCACCTCACCAATAAAAGGCATTGCACCTTCTAATGGTTGAAACTGACCCTGCCCCATGACTTGCCAACTACACGAATCATAAGCACCACAACGCCCCGCGCCCGCAGCAAAAATCGCTTGTTTCACGACTTCCACATACGAGTCAGGGACGTAAAAGGTCAGTTTATACATGACGCTTAGCCAACATTAAGCAGCACCATTAACCTGTAAAGACACGCGCGTTTCTAAATAAACGTAACCACGCACCATCTTCCGTCCAATCTTCAGGCTTCCAGCTATGCTGCAATGCGCGCACGTTACGCTCTGGGTGCGGCATCAGCAATGTCGCACGACCATCGAGTGATGTCACACCTGTAATCGCCTCTGGTGAACCGTTTGGATTGAGCGGATAGGTTTGCGTAGGATTGCCATGACTATCCACAAAACGCATCAACACTTGTTCTTGTGCATTAAGCGCAGCCAATTGATCCGCAGTCGCATCGACACGCCCTTCACCATGCGCCACAACGATTGGCAAAATTGAACCAGCCATGCCTTCAAGCAACACTGAACGTGATTTTTCAACACGCACGTTCACCGCACGCGCTTCAAAAGATTCACTAGTATTGCGTCTAAAGCGTGGGAATAATTCTGCACCCGGAATGAGCGTATTGAGCTGTGACAGCATTTGACAGCCGTTACACACACCTAAAGTAAAGGTTTCGCTACGATGGAAGAAACTCTCAAATTGGTCACGAAGTTTTGCATGGTAAAGCACTGATTTTGCCCAACCACCGCCTGCGCCCAACACATCACCATAACTAAAACCACCACATGCAACGAGCCCTTGGAAATCATCCAAACGCACACGCCCAGCCAGCAAATCGCTCATATGAACGTCATAGGTTGAGAAACCAACGCGATCAAACGCAGCTGCCATCTCAATCTGACCATTCACACCTTGCTCACGCAAGATTGCAACTTTAGGCTGATTGAGATTCAAGAATGGCGCCTCAATCGGTTCATTCAAATCAAAAGTTGGCTCAGCAATCAAACCTTGATGTGATGCGTCACTAATCAATGCAAATTCTTGATCTGCACAATCGCTGTTGTCGCGTAGACGCTGAATCTGATGACTTGCTTTCGCCCATGCAGTTTGCAAATCAGTACGTGATAAGCTCAAACCAGCAACGGTCAAAGTATCAGAGTTATTCACTGTACCAATCACAGAAACTGCGTTCGCAATTGGTGAATCAGCAAGTTTCGCTTGCAGCTCAGTCCAATCACTACGGCGAACCTGAACAACGCAACCCACTTCTTCAGCAAATAGCTCTGCAACCGCATTTTGACCCACAGTAAGATCAACACCTAAACGACTTGCAAACATCATTTCAGCAACAGTCGCGAGCAATCCACCGTCAGAGATATCGTGATAAGCCAATAATTTGCCTTGCTTTGTCCAATCTTGAACTAGATTAAACAATGCTTTCAAATCACCCACTTGATCTAAATCAGCAGTTTCTTCACCCAAATGGTTATAAACAGTAGTGAGTACTGAAGCACCTAGACGGAATTTACCGCGTGATAGATCAATGCGGACAAGAACACTCTCTTCTTCAACTTTACGCAATTCAGGTGTTACATGTAACCGAACATCCAGTACAGGCGCGAATGCTGTGACGATCAGAGACATTGGTGATGTAACAGCTTTATCCACGCCATCATCTTGCCAAGTAGTACGCATCGACAATGAATCTTTACCCACTGGAATTGCAATATCGAGTTCTGGGCAAAGTTCCATACCGATGGTACGAACTGCTTCAAACAGCGCTTGATCTTCACCCGGCTGTCCTGCTGCCGCCATCCAGTTCGCAGATAACTTCACATCGCCTAAATGATCAATTGGCGTAGAAGCTAAATTGGTAATCGCTTCCGCAACACACAGACGCGCAGATGCGGCTGGATTGAGTAATGCCACTGGTGGGCGCTCACCCATACTCATCACTTCGCCAGTGGTTGATTGATGACCTGTGACCGTCACCGCGCAGTCAGCAACAGGAACCTGCCAACGACCCACCATCTGATCACGCGCGACATAACCAGTAATCGAGCGGTCACCAATCGTAATCAGGAATGATTTACTTGCTACTGTAGGATGACGAAGTACACGGAAAATCGCATCTTTTAAGTCGACAGTGCTTGGATCAAACTTGGTACCGACGCGTTGAATCTCCTCATATTGACGTTGCAATCTTGGCGCACCACCGAGCATGACTTGCATCGGGATGTCGACAGGATTGTTATCAAAATGTGGATCGCTCACCGTCAGATGACGTACTTCAGTCGCATCACCCAGCACAGCAAACGGACAACGTTCACGCGCACATAAGCTTTCAAATAATTTCAATGATTCAGGACGAATTGCCAACACATAACGCTCTTGTGCTTCATTCGACCAGATTTCCATTGGCGACATGCCTGCTTCAAGCGATGGAATCTTACGCAAATTCAGCGTCGCACCAAGTTTATGATCATTGACCAACTCAGGCATTGCATTAGATAGACCGCCCGCGCCCACATCGTGAATAGAAACGATTGGATTAGCTTCTTCCAAGCCCCAACATGCGTCAATCACCTCTTGGCAACGACGTTCCATTTCTGGGTTTTCGCGCTGTACAGAAGCAAAATCAAGCTGCTCGCCCATTGTGCCACTATCCACACTCGATGCTGCGCCACCGCCTAAACCGATCAGCAATGCTGGACCACCCAGAACAATCAGCAAATCGCCTTCTTGAATTGGCAATTTTTCAACATGATCTGGACGAATATTGCCGTAGCCACCAGCCAGCATAATTGGCTTGTGGAAACCGCGAACATTACCATTCACGTTTAATTCAAAAGTACGGAAATAACCACAGAGGTTAGGACGGCCGAATTCATTATTAAATGCAGCAGCACCTAGTGGGCCATCAGTCATGATTTGTAGTGGCGATGCCATACGTGATGGTTTGCCATATTCAGCGCCTTGCTTATCTTCCCAAGGCTCAAGCGCACCCGGAATATTCAGGTTAGACACTGTAAAGCCTGCAAGACCTGCTTTTGGCTTACCGCCACGACCAGTCGCGCCTTCATCACGAATCTCACCACCAGAACCTGTCGCAGCACCAGCAAATGGCGCAATCGCTGTCGGATGGTTGTGGGTTTCCACTTTCATCAGGATATGTGTCGCCTGATTGGTAAAATTATATTTGTGCTCTTTACCTTGCGGATAAAAACGCGCAGCAGACTCACCGACAATCACTGATGCATTGTCTTTATAGGCTGACAATACATTTTCAGGAGATTGCTTATAGGTATTTTTAATCATTTGGAATAATGACAATGGCTGTTTTTCGCCATTCACTGTCCATTCCGCATTGAAGATCTTATGACGGCAATGTTCTGAGTTTGCCTGAGCAAACATCATCAGCTCGATGTCGTTTGGATTGCGGCTCATGCGTGTAAACGCATCAGTTAAATAATCAATTTCATCGACTGACAATGCAAAACCAAATTCTTTATTAGCTTCAATCAAAGCATCACGGCCGCGACCCAGAATATCAATGCTATTCAATGGTTTTGGTGACGTTACATAAAACAATTGCTGTGCTTGATCAATGTCATCAAATACAGTTTCAGTCATGCGATCATGCAGCACTGCTTTCAGTTCTTTCGTCACATGACTGACACCGCGCAAGGTGTACAGTATGCCGCGCTCAAGGCGATGCACAGGCACATCACAGTTATTAAAAATATCGGTTGCTTTAGAAGACCACGGAGAAATCGTTCCCAGACGCGGTGTCACCAGTATTTGAACGCTATCAGCATCTTTCGTTTGTACTGCAAACGCTTGATCGTCGTTCAGTAGCCCAACAGCAGCTTTAAGCTGTTGATCCGCTAACGGTGCATCAAAGAAGTAAAGAAACTGACTATCAATACCCGTTACAGGTGCAATATTTGCTAGACGGGAGAGCAACTGACGTTGCTTGAAGGTAGAGAGTGCAGGCGCACCAGCCACGATAAACATACTAGGACGAGCTCCATTAACAATCTTAGGACTGCTAAAGCCTTAAAAAGAAGTCGCCTATGA
>JASLGO010000117.1 GCA_030150135.1 Aquirhabdus sp. | reverse complement strand
TGCTTCCGTCATTGCGCGTGGATTATTCATAAGCAATCGTGTTTGTTTCATTGCATCGATTGCGAGTTGTTGTAAGTGATCATCGCGGATTGTATGAAACTCACCATGATGATCTTTAAATCGAATTTCGTTTAATTTCTTGGGTAAACCACTATCAATAATATGCTTCTCTAAACGAGCAATCAGCTTATTTGCGAGTTCTTCCGAACTGCCAGAAGCACTGGGTTCAAGTGTTTGATAGAGTTTAGCATACATATCTGTTGCATGTAACAGATTGAAGCGCATGACATCAACTAAAACTAATGAATTGGATAATCCATGTGGAATATGAAAATGACCACCCAATGGATAAGCCAACGCATGCACCGCGGCAACCGGCGAGTTAGCAAAGGCTTGTCCTGCCATCATTGCACCAAGCAGCATATTTTCGCGTGCTATAAGATTTTTTCCATCATGGATTGCTGTTTGTAGATTTTGATCTAATAAACGCAAGGCTTCGCATGCAAGCATGTCGGAATAAGGGTTTTTCTTAATCGCACTGGTAAATGATTCAATTGCATGCACCATTGCGTCAATGCCTGTGGCAGCGGTGACTTGAGGAGGTAAACCAATCGTGAGTTCAGCATCTAATATTGCTGCGTCTGCGAGTAATGTTGGTGAAACAACACCCATTTTTGTGGTTTCACCCGTGGTGACAATGGCTACAGCGGTGACTTCTGACCCCGTACCTGCGGTTGTCGGGACTTGAATGAGGGGTAATCTGTTACCTGTAACGTTGTTGACGCCGTAAATTTCAGTAATATGCTGAGTTTGTGCAGGATTTGCGAGCAGTGCAATGAGTTTGGCGACATCCATTGAGCTGCCGCCACCATAACCGACTACACCATCAATTCCAGATTGTTTGGCTGAATCTGTTGCGGATAGGACAATATTTTCAGGAGGGTCAGCTTGAACATCAGAGTATATGGTTAGTTTTAAGCCTTGTTTTTCGATACTTTGGATTGCATCGAGATGAAGTTGGAATTGGACAATACCAGGGTCAGTCACAAATAGAACATGTGTCATGCCCAAGTTTGCACAGATATCGCCGAGTTGATGGCGACTGCCCGCAGCGCAAACAATTTGACGAACTGTATCGAAGCTAAAGCCTTGCATGTGACTAATCCTTTAATGATTTTCTTATCATGAATGATGCAGTATTGTCGATTAAAAATAGCGATTTATCTGTTAATAAATGGTTATTTACTTTGATGAACAAATTTTTAGTTATTATTAAGTTTAATCAATCATTTATAGGAATTTTTTTGAAATGTTTTATGATTGTTGACAGCTCTATGAGGTGGTGTTAGTTTTTGACCAATACACATACAAAATGTAAGAAGAAATTAAGCAGGATCATGGATGTTTTGTATTTTAGTTCAGGAGAGCTTTGATGAATGATATCTCTTTATCTTTACTTCTTGCGCGCATATTTCTCGGTATCCCATTTATTCTATGGGGAATCATGAAGTTACGTGGTGGTGAAGCCAAGCTCGTTCCTGTGTTGGCAGCGATGGGCTTACCTGATGCAACATTTTTAGCGTATCTCGTGGGATTTTGTGAGTTGGTTGGTGGAATTGCAGTTGTTCTAGGTTATCCCACATGTATCGTCGGTGTTTTACTGGGTGTATGGTGTTTGATTACAGGTTATACAGCGCACAAGAGTGATATGAATCAACTTCTTGCTCATGTGGCGATGGCTGGTGGTTTTTTCTTGCTGAGCGCATCGGGTGCTGGTTCGCTTTCTTTATTTGGTGGCTCACCAGTCGGTGTGTTTGCTTATCTGCGATAAGGTTTTGATTAAAAGTTGCTACTTGCGAAGTATTTGATGGTTTTTACTTCGCTGGCCTCAACGTAATCATCAGCACCCCAATAATGTTCAACGCGCAGCCAATCCATTGCACCCAAGACAATGATTCACCTAAAAACAAAACAGCAAGCACAACCGTAATAATCGGCCCGCCAGCACTCAGCATCGCAGCTTGAGCAGGGCCAACACGTGCAATACCTTGCATCAAAAAGGTCGCGGGTAAAACTGTCGAGAAAATCCCTAAAGCCACGCCGAAACCAATAATACTTGGCGCAAGCTGCGTGATATGGGCAATCGGTGCAGGTTGCACGATCAAATAATGAATCAGAGATGCGATACAGGCCACGCTCATTGCCAAACCTGTAAAACGCCAACTACCAAAACGACGAATCAATGTAGGCGTCATGACTAAATACAAGGCATAAGCAAACGCGCTAGCAAACACAAACAAACTGCCAGCCCATACGCCATTTGAATGAGTTTGTGCACCTTCGCCGAGCATTACTGTCAACGTACCGCCATAACTCAAAATAATTGCCATGATGACGCGGGCATGAATAGCACGCTTATACAACACTGCCATCATAAGCACAGTAAGTGTTGGATAAAGAAATAAAATAATTCGCTCAAGTGACGCAGAAATAAATGTCAGTCCAATAAAATCCAAAATACTCGCAAGGTAATAGCCAATTAATCCAGCGATTAGCAAAATTCCCCAATCTTTCATGTTTGGTTTGTCAGCAGTTCTTGGTGCGAAATAAGCGATTAGCAAAAAAAAGGGCAGTGCGCTGACCATGCGTAACGCAAGCAAAGTTGGTGCGCTGAGAGACGCATCAAGACCATAGGCTTTTTTGATAAAAATCGCTTTGATTGCAAATAGGAATGCAGACATAAGTACGCAGATTGAGCCAAATAAAACATGCGAACGATGTTGAGCGATTGCGGAAGAAGACATGAACGGCGTAAAACCATATTTCAACGAGATGTGAAGTTTGAGCCATTTATTCATGAAGCACAATGTCAGTTTTCTTATGAAACCTAAAACTATTTTTTATAGGATAGAAAGACTTAATACTGCACTGAATGATCATTGTGTTGAGAAATTAAACATAAAACACCAAATTGGTGCATATTGGTGCATAAAAATGACCGAACATGCCATTCAAAGCCGTGCAACATGATAACAGTCGGCGTATAATCGCGGTTCGCTGCCACCATATGTTTTCTTGCCTATGTTATATGCGTTGACTCGCCCTGCACTGTTTGCACTTGATCCAGAAAGTGCCCATCATGTGACATTAAGTTCAATTGGATGTGCTGCGCGCCTTGGCGTACTTCCAATCCTATTTCCCAAGATTTCTCAACCTGTGCAATGCATGGGGCTGACCTTCGATAATCCAGTGGGTCTTGCTGCGGGTTTAGATAAAAACGGCGAATATATTGATGCATTAGCAGCTCTTGGCTTTGGTTCAATCGAAATAGGTACGATCACACCACGTGCTCAGGATGGAAATCCTAAACCGCGTTTATTCCGCTTACCGCAAGCCAATGCGATCATTAATCGTATGGGGTTCAATAATCACGGTGTAGATGCTTTAGTTAGAAATGTCGAAAAATCAAAATACAAAGGCATTTTAGGCATTAATATCGGTAAAAACTTCGATACGCCTGTCGAGAATGCAGCTGACGATTATCTGAAATGTTTGGACAAAGTCTACGCACATGCGTCTTATATTACAGTCAATATTTCTTCTCCAAATACACAAGGTCTACGCTCATTACAAAGCGGTGATGCGCTAAGTGCCTTACTTGAAACACTGAAAAATCGCCAAGCGCAATTACATACTCAACATAGACGTTATGTCCCGCTAGTGTTGAAAGTCGCACCAGATTTAGAACAAAGCGATGTTGAATTTATTAGCCAACAGTTATTGAATTTTCAAATTGATGGTTTGATCACCACGAATACGACACTAGGTCGTGTTGGTGTAGAGAACTTGCCATTTGGCAATGAGGCGGGTGGTTTGTCTGGTCAACCTGTGTTTGATCGCAGCACGGCAATTTTGAAAGAATTTGCAGCACAATTAGATGGAAAAATTCCTTTAATTGGTGTGGGTGGAATTTGCAGTGGTTCTGATGCAAAAGCAAAAATAGAAGCTGGCGCAAGTTTAGTACAGATTTATAGCGGCTTGATTTATCGTGGTCCTGACCTTATTAATGAGAGTGTGAGAGCACTTGCATGAGTGAATTTTCCGCCTTAGATATCATCATTACAGTGATTGTCCTTTTTAGCTTGTATCGTGGCTTTAAAGCAGGTTTAGTGCAATCGCTGGTTGGTCTCGTGGGATGGTTTGCGACGCTCTATGTCGGTACGCATTATGCGCGTGGTATGGGGTATGTGTTTGCTGGCGTGGTTAAAGATCCTGTCTTGCAAACTGCGCTTGCTTTCTTAGTGATTGTTTTACTGATGTTGACGATTGTTTGGGGTGCAAGTTTAATTCTTAAATCGTTGATTGATGCACTGGCATTAACACCTATAGAAAAGCTCGCTGGTGGTATTTTTGGTGCGGTACGTGGCGTGCTGATTGTTTTAGTTGTGATGAGTCTAATTGGCTCGTGGGCAAGTAAAGAGTCATGGTGGCAACGTTCCATTTTAGCCAAAGCGTTATTGCCGTATGCACCATTAGCAATGGTTGTTGGGCATGATCTTGCGACAACAGCATGGAGTGAGTTAAACCCTCATCATCTGACTGAAAAGCATAAGTTAATTGGTAAAGATACAAATCAAGATTAGTCGTATTTAGATTCATGCGAGGCGTGGGTCGTTTATACGATATACGCGTCGCTTAAACGTTTTATTTTTAGTCTTAGCCATCCGCGAGGTTGTTATGTGTGGAATCGTAGGCATTGCCGCTCAAACGCCAGTTAATCAAATGTTATATGATGCTTTAACGATGCTTCA
>JASLGO010000114.1 GCA_030150135.1 Aquirhabdus sp. | reverse complement strand
GTGAGTTCCAGCGAGGAAAATTGTTTGCTTGCAAGGCCAGCAGACAATTCACGAATACTTAAATGATGTAATTCAGCCATAACTAATTCGTCGTATTTATTAAATAATTTCAAGAAGTAAATGTGTATGTTTCGATTTTATTCAATCACTTTGGGTACTAAGTACAAACCATCTTGCGTTGCAGGGGCAACAGCTTGATAGGCATCGCGGCGATTTGGTTCAGTCGGGACGTCATCACGGAGCGGCTGTGCAATATCAAAAGGGCTTTTGAGTGGTTCAACGCCAGTCGTATCGACAGTTTTCAGATGATCCATCATCGATAAAATATTATTTAGACTCGCGGCATAACGCTGACATTCGTCATCAGTGATTTGCAAATGGGCGAGTTTTGCGATTTTGTTAATGTCGGTTGCGCCTAATTTATCTTGAGCTGGTGCGCTGCTTGAATCGGTCATACGATCCTCGTTAAACAAACAAATAAAAGTGTCTTGAGCGGATGTTAGTTCATTTTTCGTAAAACGATCTAAACACGAAATGGGCGTTATTATGCTTGAAATAGCAGGTGGTTTGGGCAAGTTTAAGTATTTTTTTGGTGAAATAGATGATAAGAGCTTGCTGGTGTAAGGATTTAAGTCTTTTCAACAAATCATCAAAAAAGATCGTAACAATATGCTAAAAAAGAGCATATTGTTAGACGCGTTCACATACCATGACTTGTTCAAACTCGTCGTTTTGGTTAAAGTTGCGACCTTGCTTATTTGCCTCTATTTTTTTTGGAATATCCTGTGATTCTTAAGCGTCTATTTGGTTTGTTTTCGACTGATTTAGCCATTGACCTTGGCACTGCAAATACCCTGATCTATGCACCAGGTAAAGGTATCGTGCTGAACGAACCTACTGTGGTCGCTATTCGCCATGCTGGACATCATAAAACCGTTGCGGCAGTTGGTTTGGATGCTAAGCAAATGTTGGGTCGTACGCCTGCAAACATTTCGGCAATTCGTCCGTTAAAAGATGGTGTGATTGCAGACTTTGAAGTCACAGAAACGATGTTGCAGTTCTTTATTCATAAAGTGCATGAGCGCCGTTTAATTCCGCCAACACCACGTATTGTGGTTTGTGTACCCTGTAAATCAACCTTAGTTGAACGCCGTGCGATTCGTGAAGCGGTATTGCAAGCAGGTGCCCGCGATGTTCGTTTGATTGAAGAGCCGATGGCTGCTGCAATTGGTGCAGGTATGCCTGTAGAACAAGCGCTTGGGTCAATGGTGGTTGATATTGGTGGTGGTACGACAGAAATTGCCATTATTTCATTGTCTGGCGCGGTGTATTCAGATTCCTTACGCGTTGGCGGTGACTTGTTCGATGAGTGCATTGTGAACTTTGTTCGCAAAGAACATGGTTGCATTATTGGTGAAACGACCGCAGAGCGGATTAAACAAAACATTGGTATGGCATTCCCAGATACTGATGGCGAGATTCGCGAAATCGAAGTTCGTGGTCGTCACTTGGCAGAAGGTGTGCCACGTTCTTTTGTGGTGAAATCAAACGAAGTGCTCACTGCATTGGCTGACCCATTGGCAGCGATTGTCAGTGCTGTTAAAACCGCATTGGAACAAACTCCTCCAGAGCTTTCTGCGGATATTTCAGAACGTGGAATTGTACTGACTGGTGGCGGTGCGTTATTGCGTAACTTGGATAAATTATTATCTCGCGAAACAGGTTTGCCAGTTGTTGTGGCTGAAGATCCACTGACTTGCGTGACACGTGGTGGCGGTAAAGTGCTTGAGCATTTTGATAATCCGAACTACGACATGTTGTTTGTTGGTTAATTGATTGGTCGATTAATTTTTGTTCTGCTGATTCGTATCATGCGAATCAGCTTCTAATAAATCATGAGGCGGATTGTCGTTGGAACAGAATATTTTTGCCCGCGATATTCAGTCTTTTCGCCCCGTTGTGCTGGCGCTCATTACGTCGCTTGTTCTGATCGTTGCGGATTGGCAGCATCCTGATTGGTTTGATCCTGCGCGACGTGCAACGCGTGCAGCATTTGATCCATTGTATGTTTTTGCCAGCTATCCAGTTTTATCTGGCGATTGGTTGAGTGAACAAGCTCAATCCGAGGAAATGCTGCGTCGTGAGAACTCCGCACTTAAAGCCGAACGTCTGCAAAATAATGTCCGCCTTCAAAAACTAGCAGAACTCTCTGCGGAGAACACACGTTTACGTGGACTACTCAATACACCATTGATTATTGATGGTCGTATGATGATTAGTGAAATCATTGGGACTGATCCTGATCCACTACGTTTTATTTTGGTCATTAATCGTGGTTTGACCGATGGTGTGTTTGTTGGGCAGATGGTGCTCGATGATAAAGGCGTCGTTGGGCAGGTTTTGGACGTTTCTACACATAGTGCAAGAATTCTTCTTATTTCTGATAAAGAAAACGCAGTCTCGGTTCGTATCGAACGAACAGGAATGCGAGGTATTGCTGCGGGTACAGGGGATAGTGGACGATTGAGTTTGGAATACGTGCCAAATACAGCGGATGTGAAGGTTGGTGATCGTATCTTTACATCAGGTTTGGGAGAGCGTTTTCCTGCAGGTTATCCAGTCGGCGTCATTTCTGCAATTCAACATCATGGCAATAGTGAATTTGCGGATATCGCCATTAAGCCGCTTTCTCAGCTTGAAGGTGGGCATCATGTAATTTTGTTGTTTTCTGCACCACTTGCAAAAGAGCAGCCGAATAGCGATGCCGATAGCAAAAAGTCTGTAACCTCTCAATCTTCAGATGCAAGGACGCAATATGCCGCGCAGTAATGCTTCCTCTTCAATTTCTGATTCTCGGGCACTGATCAAACCTGATCCAATGCTGCCGATTCCGATCAGTATTATTGTTGCATCTGTTTTAATCGCTTATCCAATTTCGCCATCATGGAATATTTGGCGTCCTGAATTCATGCTATTGATCACGCTATTTTGGGTGATGCATCAGCCAAAATGGTGTGGTGTTTGGTTTGCGTTCTTCATGGGCATTGTGACGGATCTATTGCTGGACAGTCATTTAGGAACTCATGCATTTGTTTTTGTATTGCTGACCTTTTTAGCAAGATTTCTAACTCGAAATCGACGTATTTTGACTTTTTTAAGTCATTGGATTATTGCTTCGATTGTTATTTTATTAGATTTAATTTTATTTTTCTTATATCAGCGAATGACTGGAAATATTGTGCCGCTTTGGTTTTGGAGTCCATTGATTCCAAGCATATTGGCTTGGCCGATGATCTGCTTCTTTCTTAGGCGTTGGAGAAGTAGTTGATGCAAAACGATTTTGTTGTGGTAAACCAGCATTCAGCTAATAAGAAGCAAGCATTCCAATTTTCACATTTAAATATTGTTTTGGCGTCGACTTCACCACGTCGTCAAGAGTTGCTTGAGCAAATCGGTGTGCAATTTGCCACTGCTGCCATTGATATTGATGAGTCTATTGTTGAAGGTGAAACTCCTTTAGATTATGTGGTTCGTCTAGCGCGAGAAAAGGCTTTAGCTGCAGTTTCTCATTTTCCTCAACAGACGGTCATTGTTGCGGCAGATACCACAGTGACAATCGATGGGCATATTTTAGGAAAACCTGCAAATCGTGATGATGCTTTTACGATGTGGGATTTGCTCTCAGGCCGAACTCACCAAGTGATGACGGGAGTTGCGGTTGCATATTTAGGTCAAGTGCAGACAGTGATTGTTCAAACCGACGTTGAGTTTTTGTCATTAACCCATGAGCAAATGCAAAATTATTGGGATAGTGGTGAGCCAATTGGAAAGGCTGGTGGTTATGCGATTCAAGGTTTAGGGGCTTTATTTGTGCCTCGGATTCAAGGTAGTTATAGCAATGTGGTTGGATTACCATTGGTTGAAACAGTGGCGTTAATCACTGCGGTCACCATACAAAAATAAAAAACTATCTATTTGATTATGATTGCGAATGCCGACATGATAGGGTATTCGCAGATTAAAAAATTGTATTGTCAGCATTAGGTATGAAACGTGATGACTCAAGAAATTCTGATTAATGTCACGCCTATGGAATGTCGTGTTGCATTAGTCGAAAACGGTAGTGCACAAGAGTTGTTTGTTGAGCGAACAACGCGTCGTGATTTGGTCGGAAATATTTATAACGGCAAGGTTGTACGCGTACTTCCAGGGATGCAGGCAGCATTTGTTGAAATTGGATTGAGTCGTACAGCATTCCTTCATGTCAATGATATGGTGTGGCCGCGCAATCAACCCGTGCCTAATATCTTTGATCTACTTCATGCGGGTCAGCAAATCACTGTGCAAGTCATGAAGGATATGTTAGGTAGCAAAGGAGCTCGCTTAACGACCGATTTATCAATTCCATCGCGTTATTTGGTCTTGATGCCTTATGGTCAACATATTGGTGTCAGTCAGCGTATTGAGCAAAGCGAAGAGCGCGATCGCTTAAAGAATATGATTGAGGCGATTCAGCTTAAATCTGATTTGCCGGGTGGCATTATCGTTAGAACAGCCGCGGAAGGGGTGAGTGAAGCGGATATCGAGCGAGATATGCGTTATCTGGCTCAGTTGTGGAAACATGTGCAAGAGCGTCGTACAACTGCGACAACCGCGTTGATTTATTCAGAATTACCACTTCCTGAACGTATTATTCGTGATTTAGCGAATGAAGAAACTGCAAAGATCTATGTTGATTCGCGTGAATCGTTTAGTAAGATCACTGAGTTTGCGACAGAGTTTGTTCCTGTAGTGGCCGATCGAATTAGTCATTATCCGGGTGAAAGACCTCTATTTGATTTGCACAATGTTGAAGAAGATTTACAACGCGCACTGCAAGCGAGGGTTGATTTAAAGTCAGGTGGTTATCTGATGATTGATCAGACCGAAGCCATGACCACGATCGATGTGAATACTGGCTCATTCGTTAATGGTCGTAACCTCGAAGATATTGTATTCAAGACCAATCTAGAGGCGACGCATGTGATTGCGCGTCAGCTTCGCTTGCGGAACTTAGGCGGTATTATCATTATTGATTTTATCGACATGCAAGAAGAAGCACATAAAAGCGATGTGCTGGCTTCACTTGAGCAAATGCTTGAGCGTGATCACGCTAAAACCAAAATTACTCAGGTTTCAGAGCTTGGTTTAGTTGAAATGACACGTAAGCGGACGCGTGAGTCTTTAGAACACTTACTTTGTGAAATGTGTCCAACGTGCCAAGGTCGTGGTTATGTCAAAAGCGCTGATACGATCTGTTATGAAATTTTCCGTGAAATCATGCGTTATGCGCGTGCTTATCAAGCACCAAGTGGTTATACAGTTGTTGCAAGTATTGCAATAATTGATAAATTATTATCGACAGAGGCTGCTGCGGTCGCGGATTTAGAGCATTTTATTGATCGTGTGATCAAGTTTCAGGCTGAAAGTCTTTATACGCAAGAGCAGTATGATATTGTTTTAGTTTAATATTTGTTGAACTGTACTTTGTGGTATATTTTTGACTAAGTGCAGTTGGGAATTATTATCAAATATTATAGTCTGTTACAGGTTCGACGCGAAAACATGGTGTACTTTTAATAATCTCTCCTATACTGAACTCAAGCGGAAAGACTGATTTTAGTTTTTCTAAAAGTATTTGGAGAGCATCATGCAACAGTCAGTTCAAACAAGTGCGAACCATAGTGCCCAACTTGGTATGGCTCACATGCAGGCATATGGTGTATGTAATCTGGTTGATGAACAAGGTCGTGAAATCGAGATCACTGAAACAATGATCCTGAACGCCTTTGCATCACTTAAAAAACGTTGCTGTAATCAAGCTGCGGCATAAGTTAGCCTTTTGCTGTCAGTTTGATGTTCAGGTTTGAGCCCGTGTTTCACCTGTATCAGCCAGCAAGTTATCGTTATAAAACTTATTGTCGCTCACTACGCAATGCTGGAATGCGTGGTTGAGCTGCGAACA
>JASLGO010000091.1 GCA_030150135.1 Aquirhabdus sp. | reverse complement strand
TCATCAGTCACATCCAACGAAATCGTCATAAAATGTCCATGACCAACTTGTGAACAAGCCGCTTTGACGCGCTCTAATTCATCGAGTCGACGCGCGCTCAGTACGAGATTTGCGCCGCGCGTAGCACACGCAATCGCAAGTGCTTCACCAATACCACTCGATGCGCCAGTAATCCAAATCGTTTTATGGGCAAGTTTTCCGCGGAAATTAGGTTCCATTATTTTTACTCTCAATATTTAATCTCGTTGAATCTCGTGATTTAAATCTTCAGTGATGTTATTACAAAACAGAGGACTGAAATATCGGGATTACGACATTCGATCAAATATTTATACAAATTTCATAGCAAGTCGATTTTGATCCCTAGATTCGCAAAACTGTCTACGTTCAACCCAAAATTTACCGTCAAAATCAGCTACAATAGATACCAATTTTTAATCACTAATTTTGCACTTTTTATATTGGAACATCATGACTGCATCTGATACGACAACCGCGCAAACCACAAACTCAGACAACAACTTAGCCACGACTTTCGATCCAGTCGCGATTGAGAGCCGTTGGTATTCAATCTGGGAACAAAATGGTTACTTCAAACCATCGGGTACAGGTGCGCCGTTCACCATCATGATTCCACCGCCGAATGTCACAGGCAGTCTGCACATGGGACATGGCTTTAACAATGCCATCATGGATGCACTGACTCGCTTCCACCGCATGAAAGGTCATAACACCCTATGGCAACCGGGCACCGATCACGCAGGTATTGCGACTCAAATGGTGGTCGAGCGCAAACTCGGCGCAGAAGGCGTGAGTCGTCATGACTTGGGTCGTGAAAAATTCCTAGAAAAAGTCTGGGAATGGAAAGAACAATCAGGTGGCACGATTACTCAACAGATTCGCCGTTTGGGTTCATCGGTTGATTGGTCACGCGAACGCTTTACCATGGATGATGGCTTATCCAATGCCGTGAAAGAAGTGTTTGTTCGTTTGCACGAAGAAGGCTTGATCTATCGCGGTAAACGCTTAGTCAACTGGGATCCAAAGCTACACACTGCGCTGTCTGACCTTGAAGTGGAAAGCGTAGAAACTGCTGGCAATTTGTGGCACTTCAAATATTTCTTTGCGGATGAAAGCATCAAAACCGAAGAAGGCAATAATTACCTTGTTGTTGCAACCACTCGTCCAGAAACCTTACTCGGTGATACTGCCGTTGCGGTCAATCCTGCCGATGAACGCTATCAACATTTGATCGGCAAACAAGTACGCTTGCCTCTGTCAGGTCGTTTGATTCCGATTATTGCCGATGAATATGTCGAAAAAGACTTCGGTACTGGCTGTGTGAAAATCACGCCAGCGCACGACTTCAATGACTTTGAAATGGGCAAACGTCACAGCTTGCCAATGATCAACATTTTCAATCTCAATGCTGAAGTATTATCGGACTTTGATTTCTTTGAAAAAGCAGGCGCGCCAGTTTCTGCCACCATTCCAGCTCCTGCGGAATACATCGGACTTGAGCGTTTTGCCGCACGTAAAAAACTGGTTGCGGAAGCCACTGAAAATGGCTGGCTCGACAAAATCGAACCGTACACATTGAAAGCGCCAAAAGGCGACCGTTCAGGCGTGATCGTTGAGCCACTGTTGACCGATCAATGGTATGTCAGCATGGCGGAGCTCGCTAAGCCCGCAATTGATGCAGTCCAAAACGGCGACATCAAATTCGTCCCTGAGCAATACAGCAACATGTACATGGCGTGGATGAACAACCTGCAAGACTGGTGTATTTCCCGTCAATTATGGTGGGGTCATCGCATTCCTGCGTGGTATGACGCGGTAGGCAATATCTATGTTGGTCGTGATGAAGCCGAAGTTCGCGCTAAACATGGCTTGCCAAATGATCTGTCACTGCGCCAAGACGAAGACGTGCTCGACACATGGTTCTCTTCTGCCCTGTGGACGTTCTCGACACTGGGCTGGCCTGAAAACACGCCTGAGCTGAAAACCTTCCATTCGACTGATGTTTTGGTCACGGGTTTTGACATTATTTTCTTCTGGGTTGCGCGGATGATTATGATGACGCTGCACTTCGTCAAGAACGAAGACGGCACGCCGCAAGTTCCGTTCAAAACCGTGTATGTACATGGTTTGGTGCGCGATGGCGAAGGACAGAAAATGTCCAAATCCAAAGGCAACGTCCTCGATCCGATTGACCTGATCGATGGTATCGACTTAGAAAGTCTAGTCGCGAAACGCACCAGCGGTCTGATGCAGCCACAAATGGCAGCGAAGATTGAGAAAGCCACCCGTAAAGAATTTGCCGAAGGCATCTCTCCGTTCGGTACGGACGCGCTACGCTTCACCTTCTGTGCGCTTGCGAATACGGGTCGCGACATCAAGTTTGACCTAAAACGCGTCGAAGGCTATCGCAACTTCTGCAACAAGATTTGGAACGCGACGCGCTTCGTGATGATGAACTGCGAAGGGCACGAAATCGCCCAAGTCGCACGTCCTGAGCTATGGGAACTGCCTGAGCAATGGATCGTCAGCCGCCTGCAACGCTGTGAAGAAGCAGTACACAAAGCCTTTGCCGACTATCGTCTAGATATGGTCGCGCAAACGATTTATGACTTTGTCTGGAATGAATACTGCGACTGGTATGTCGAGCTGACCAAGCCTGTTTTGAACGGCGATACCTCACCAGAACGTAAAGCCGAAGTGCGCCGCGTATTGCTGGCGACATTGGAAACATGTTTACGTTTACTGCATCCGCTGATGCCATTCCTCACCGAAGAAATCTGGCAAACACTTGCGCCGATGATTGGTCGCAAGAACACCGATTCGATCATGCTTGCCACCTATCCACAGCCTGATCACAGCAAAATCAGTGTTCAAGCTGAGTCGGATATGCAGTGGTTGCAAGATTTGATTACTGCGGTGCGTAACATTCGCGGTGAGATGAATCTGGGTAATGCGCGTCTGTTGCCTGTCCTACTGCAAAATGTATCAACCACGGAGCAAGAACAACTTGCGCGTATTGCGCCGTTGTTTAAGGCATTAGCGAAGGTGGAATCGTTGGATATTCTAGCGGTTGGTGATGAGCCACCGCTGTCATCCAGCTCGATGATTGGTCAGGTGAGTTTGTTTGTGCCGATGAAGGGTTTGATTGATCCGAAGGCGGAACAGGCGCGCTTGCAGAAGGAAATGGATAAGCTGCAAAAAGCCGTCGAGATGTTGGCGAATAAGTTGTCCAACGAGGGCTTTGTCGCGAAAGCACCACCAGCGGTTGTTGAGGTTGAGCGTGCGAAGTTGGCGGAGCAACGTGAGCAGTTGGGTCGCTTGCAGGTGCAGATGGGGCAATTAGCGGCGTTGTAATATCTAAGCCTTTTATTTCATTAAAAAAGCGCGGTGCATTAATACAATGCACCGCGCTTTTCATTTCCACAGGTCGATTATTTTTTGATCAAAAAATAGTGTTTTTTTCTGGAAAGTTATTTTAACGACAAGTGATACATTTGGCTTAAATAGGTGGAGAGATTTATGTCCAGCCCTATGATCTTTAATTTAACTGTTTTCTTGGAGAAAACTATGACTAAGTCATTCGTACAAACGATTCAGAAAAAACATCTGAATGCAGATTCAAGCATGAATCAAGACAAGAGTAAATTTATTAGTCCTGACCTTATTGATTCGTATCACAGATCCGAATCTAAACCTGAAGGATGGACTGAAGTTGATGCAATCAATGCATTGAATCGTTATGAAAAATTCTTTTTATTGGCTGCTAAACATCCTAGAGCACCGCTTGCTCCGACCAAAGATATCGATGTTATGTGGCATCTGCATATGCTTAGCCCGAAAGCCTATTACGAAGATTGCATGAGGACTATGGGGGAGATATTTGATCATGATGGTGGATATGGGAAAGGTGAAGGAGAACTACCAAAACTCCAAGCGACATTCTCTAATACTGAGCAACTATGGCTCTCTGAATATGGTGAACCATATCGCACACAAAACGAGCTTGGTCCAGATGGTTTAGTAAATTGTTGGCATGATTGCCAAAATAGATGCTGGCATGCATGCAGTAACAAAATTATGCAAGAAGTAGCATAATTATGGATCGCCAAAGCGCAGTCCACAAAGCTATTGAAAACGTAGGGTTCTACGTTTTCAGTGACTCATCATCAAACTTAAGTACAACATTGGCTGAGTTTGGGAAAGTCGTTCTTGAAACCGATGTAAAGATTCGCGAGGGGGCAGGAACATATCTTGCCTCTTTCGAGGCTGTACCATTTCATAATGACCATCCTCAAGTGCGATATATTGCCTGGCACTGCATAGAGCAAGATGCTAATGATGGCGCATCAACGTTAGTTGATCTCCGCAAGATTTATGCAAATCTTAGTGACGAACAAAAGTCTACTTTAGCAGGTGTTAAATTGCGCTGCCCCGAACTAAACTCCTTGGAGGCTAGCCAAGATTTCCCATTTTACCAACAAGCAACGGGGCAAATTTTTTGGGCTCCTTGGCTATTGCCTCAAACAGGGTCAGAAATCTTCAGCCTCTTATTATCAGAAATTGAATCTGAATCAAATCAAATCAGGATCACATTGAAAAAAGGGGAAATATTACTGATAGACAATCACCGTATTGCTCATGGAAGATATGCTATATCCCAAAAAAGCGCCCGATATCTTAAAAGATATTGGTTATGTACAGAGACATAGCTTGGTAAGGACTATCTTGCCTAATCAACATTAGCTTGGGCAAGGTTGTTCGGCTAACTCAATCAATTCCTGAGACCATTTAAATTTAGGACCGGCTTCTCGTTTCTTACCATAATGCTGGCTAAATAGCTCCCAAAGGTTGTAATAATACCCATGATAGGTTGCTTGGTTTTTATTACTATCTTCCTGACGTTCATACAAAAACTGAAAGAACCAATAAACTAACCAAATGCCTATTAAATTGTTAAAGCCCATTGAATCACTTTCTTTATTTTGATCAGAATCTAATCCTTTAAGAATATTAAGCGTTTCTAACTTTATTTCATTACTGACATCTGATAAATCCAAGCTCAATTTCTCATCATTTAGTATCCAACTAAACTCTGCGAAAGATAGCTTGCGTCCTTCTTGTACAAATTTAATCAAATTGGCGCGCTTATCATCCTCATCACTCTCACAACTCCCAAGGATATCCAATAGGTTCAAGCCATATAATTTCTTAGGCATTACTTGATTATTTTTATGAAATGAAACAAACGCCGTCATCAATTTTATGAGCGACCTTCCAGGATTTGTCCACATTGCCTTATGTTGGTTTTTTGCAGCCCCATTTTGATCCCATTTATTAGGATCTATTTTTTTCATAAATAGCCAACCTAAACAGATTGGTTCAATGGAAGGGAATGCAGAGTAATGAATAATTACATCCAAATGTGCAAAGATCGAAAAAATCAGGTATGCAAAATAAGGATCCAGTACGTCTTTATTTTGAGTTAGCGAACAGTTTCTGCAGCGCGAAAGAACATCGTTAAGCTCTGGTGACGGCGTCATTTCACCAAAATCATTAAAGAATTTCTCCAGATTATCTATACATCGTTGTATATCCTCATCGGTAGAATCAGTTGAGTCGGCTACCTCACATAATAAATCTACGAGATGTGCATGTTTTAATAATAAATCGAATTTCTTAAATATATGAAAACGATTTAATCTTAAAAATAGACTAAATCCAAAAAATACATTGTTGAATTTCTTCACTTCATCATACGATTTTATTTGTTGTGACAATCCCACCGAATCAAAAACACTTAAGATCTTGTTTTTTTCTCTTTTACTCAACAAATAGTTATCAATTGGAATATTAGTTAGACTTTTTTTCGCATTACTCATCTTCCTCTTTAGTTTAAGATCAAAATCAAGGCTTATCTTAAATGTTATATTTTCAATTTTCTGCTTAAAAGTTAGCATTTATTCTGAATCCCACTTAATTTACATCAGAATGGTCAAAATCATTCAAATATCAAATAATCCGCCCCGCCCTTCTCGCCTCAAAACCCTTTTTCAATTCAGCAAGCGTAGGATGGGCTTTAGCCCATTTCTCCGAATTTGAACACAAATACGTTAATACTCTCATACGCTTTGATGGGCTAAAGCCCATCCTACGTCCTAAACGACTCGAAGACTTCCAAGAACCGAAATCACCCCTCCCAAATCACTTTCTTACCAATACCTTGCCAACCCTCCGCCAACGGCAAATAACGCGCCTCGATCACATTTCGTTTGATCTTCATAGTCGGGGTTAGGAAACCATTCTCCATCGTCCACTGATCTTTCACCACCACTGCAAACGCGAGCTTCTCATGATCTTCCAACGTTGCATTCACCTGACTCAGCAACTGCTCAAACTCAGCGGTCAGTGCATCACGACTAAGCCGACCTTCATCCAATGCCTGACGCGTATCCAACGACAACATCAGCAAAATAAACGGCTGCGGCAAATTCGGCCCTGTCACGCACGTCACTTCCAGACGAGGATGATTGAACTTATTCTCGATTGGCGCAGGCGCAATATACTTGCCTTTACTGGTCTTAAATAACTCCTTCACGCGCCCTGTAATTCGCAGCCTGCCCTGCTCGTCAAACTCACCGCGATCACCTGTTTTGAAATAACCATCAGACGTCATTTCAGCGGCTGTTTTCTCAGGAAGTTTGTAATAACCCAGCATCAGACTAGGGCTTTTTACTTCTAGTTCGCCATTCTCCGCAATACGACTCAACGTACCTGGCGTTGCGCTGCCTACATAACCAATCCGAACCTTGCCTGGACGACACAGATGAGAATTACCAAAATCCTCACTCATGCCATAAACCTCAAGTAACTCCAGCCCTAATTTGCGATACCACAGAATAATATCTGGCGGCAGTGGCGCTGCGCCCGTCAAGGCAAAGCGAATCTGATCCATACCGAGTTCGGTCAGAATTTTCTTTTTTACAATCGATGAAATAATCGGAATAGCAAACAAAATACGTTGTTTGGCTGGCGAAATCTTATGGTTGATCGCCAGATAGAATTTCGTCCATAACCGAGGAACAGAGAAAAAAATCGTCGGACGCGCACGCTTCATATCCGTCTGAAAAGTCTCCAGCGTCTCAGCAAAATACAATCGGAAACCTGAATAGAGCGAATTGGTTTCTACCGCGGCACGTTCTGCCACATGAGCAAGCGGGAGATACGACAACATACGATCATTTTCGGTCACGCCCATTTCATCTTTCAGTCCCTGCATACCGCCAGTCATGGTACGGAAACTGTGCATCACGCCTTTAGGCTGTCCTGTGCTACCTGATGTGTAGACAATCGTTGCCAGTGCATTGTCATCACGCTGTACAATTTCCTGATCTTGCAGCGGAGCATATTGCTTCATCAGATCAAGCCATTGCACCACGTCCTGACGCGGTGACATTGGTAAGCTGACGATTGGTAAGTCTGGTGGTAAATGATCTTTCACATCGTTCCATGTATCCGTGGTGCCATCCATTTTTCCGAGGATTAGTAGTTTTGCCTCACTATCTTTCAAGATATATTGTGCCGTTTCAGCATTGAGCGTTGAATACAACGGTACGCTGACATGTCCCGCCAACCAAATCGCCAGATCAGCAATAATCCAGTGCGCACTATTCTTACCGAGAATGCCGATATTGCTGCCCTGTGGAAAGTTCAAAGACAGCAAATAAGTTGCACCACGCCGTGCCTGCTCCGCAACCTCACGCCATGTGTAATCCACGACGCGACCATCCGCATAAGGCTGCGTCAGATAGACTGCATCAGGTTTGGTTTTTTCCCAATGCAGAAGGCAATTCACTAAATTACGAAGATTTTCAGGTGTATTGACGGACATAGACGACTTCCTTGTTGACTCATGCTGTAATGACTTTGATCATGCTTCAGGTTTATCCGAAGCATGAAAGCGAGTCAATATCAGATATGATCAGCTCAGCATCGTCTTTGATGACATATTGTTATGTGTTCAAGGAACTCTAAGCACATTAAGGCAAATACGATGCACCTAAATACGAGCGTGTCGTGTCACTATTGATGCCCAGTGGCGTTAAACTCCATCGTTGTCCTGTTTTCAAATCACCCAAATAAATCTGGTAATAACCCATCTGTGACCCACTGAAAAATACCAAATTCGATCCATTGACTGGCCAAGCGTCTGAATTGTCACTTTGGCAATCATTAAAGTTGGCTTGTATTGGGCGTGCTGTAAGACTGGTCTTATACGTAGTCTGATCTATACCCGTCGTAGTATCTGCATAAAACATCGTGGCGTCCGACCGCACAATCGGATAATAACCTGAACCTGAAAATAATTGCGTTGCCCCACTCGTCAGATTCTTGTAATACACTTGCAATGCACCACCCGACCCCTCGACAAATAATAGACCTGTATTATTCGGCGTTAAGAAAGGCATTGAATCCTGCGCCGTATTATTGGTCAGATTAGTCAATGCTCCAATGGAAGGAACCCCGCCAACGACTTGAAAAGGGGCTGAATAACTATTGGCTAGATTTTGTTTAAAAATAATCCGCGACCCATCGGCTGAGAACTTCGGATCTTCGTTACGCGTTGCGCCTGTCGAATGGGTCAAATTATACGGAATATGGCTGTTATTGGTCGGCCATGCAAAAATGTTCCATGCATTATTCTGTATACCCATAAATAACAACCAGTTACCATCAGGTGACCAGACAGCATTCATCGGGTCAGTAATTCCCCAACTTGCATTACTGATTTGCGTAAGCATCTGATACTTAAAATTATATATCCAAAGCTGACTTGAACCATCGCCATAGTTCACATAGCTATGGTAGACCAGCTTGCCTGTGATTGAACTTGGGAATGTGCTATTCGATGCAGTTGGCGGATCATTGGTACATTGAGCATACCCATTGCTACAACTGATGCTCAAAAACATACACGCCGTTAGAACAGAAACAATAAATGATTTGGGCTTCATGCTATAAACTCCCTGTATTCACATTGACTGATCAAAGATACACAACGCAGTTTTAGGAAATATGACCCTAAAGCGAATAGCACCTCACCTGTCAAAAAAACGCCAAGCATGCATAGATCATCCTGATCATTTGCGTAGACAACTCAGCGCGTCTTTATCCAAAGACTTCAGTATAATGATCTTACCGTTATTGTTTGGAAAGCCATGCTCACACATTCACAACCAATTCAAAACACCCCATTACCCGTTTCTCAGCCTAACGGCACACAACTCTATCTCAAACGAATCGACCTCATCCATCCCTCGATTTCAGGCAATAAATACTACAAACTTCAATACAACCTGATCGAAGCAAGAAAGCAAGGTTGCAACACCCTACTCACCTTTGGCGGGGCATATTCCAACCATATTGCAGCTGTCGCCGCGGCAGGACATGAGTATGGTTTTCAGACCATTGGGATTATTCGCGGTGAAGAATTAGCAGATAAAATTCAAGATAATTCAACGCTAAAGCTGGCTCAAGCACAAGGGATGCGGCTGCATTTTGTCAGCCGAACAGATTACCGACGTAAAACGGATCATGATTCTATTGCGCAGTTAAAACAGCAATTTGGCGAGTTCTACTTAATTCCAGAAGGTGGAACCAATGCGCTTGCCATACGAGGCTGCGAAGAAATCCTGACCGAGCAAGATAAGCAGGACTTTGACTATATCTGCTGTGCTGTTGGTACAGGTGGCACGATTGCAGGGATCATTAACTCAACCAATGAAAAGCAAAAAGTCCTCGGTTTCCCTGCATTAAAAGGCGACTTCCTATTCAATGAAATTAGGGAATGGACAACATGCAGCAATTGGGATTTATGCCTTGATTATAACTTTGGTGGTTATGCCAAAACTACGCCTGAACTATTAGATTTTATTCGAAATTTTCAAGCCAGCACTGGCATTGAAATCGAACCAATTTATACGGGCAAGATGCTGTTTGGACTTTTTGATCTAATTGAACGTGGATATTTTCCAGCGAATAGTAAGATTCTGACGATTCATACGGGTGGCTTGCAGGGGAATTTAAGCGAAAGGTTTAACAACCTATAACTCCATCTAAGTTCACTGAGCGGAGTCGAGGTGAACATATCCACTAGAATTTGCAATGACCCCGCGTATTTCGATACTTCGACTGGCTCAGTAACCGCAGGCTCAATGTGCGATTCCTTGTTGAAGTGACATTAAACAACCTTTAAACCTAATTTCTCTACAAATGGCATAAAGTCTCGATCAGAGCATAATAATGAATGACCATGTTCAATGCAGTATGTTGCTATCAAACAGTCTATCGTTTTACGAATCGTAATGCCTTGTTTTCGCAACACTCTAAAATTTTCTGCTGCTCGGATCGCGACATGTTGTCCGCCAATATCCAAAATTGGCACCGTTTCAAAAATAGCTTTCGCCTGTTTAAACGCGCGATCATCACGAAAACCTTGTAAAACTTCAGTCAACATTAAATCACCAGTGGCAACAACTTGCACACCGAGTAAATCTTTTAACTTGAGTGCCGCGGGACTTGCCTGACCATTAAAAAAGTCAATCCAAACACTCGAATCTACAATAATCATGACCGAGTACGCATCTCATTTAAATCACCATCCCAAGCAAGTTTGCCAAAAAATTCTTTAATATTTTCCTGTTGTTTCAAAAGTAACAAAGTCTTAAGCCCTTGTTCGACTGCTTCTTTCTTGGTTTTTATACCTGTCGCATGAAGAACATTCGTCATGAGTGTTTCATCAATTTCAATATTGGTACGCATAATATGCCCCACCGTTAATGTGTATATATTAGTAAATTATACACATCAAAAACATCAAATGGTGTTTCATTTTGCAAGAAGAAGATTACATCTAAGTTCACTGAAGCCTGTCATCGTTGCCATCTCAACTACCATCTGTATTGAACCCGCACATTTCGACAGGCTCAATGAGCTATTGAGTTGTAAAACCTAGCTCACCACAAAATCACGTATAATGTCGCCTTTCTTGTTATATGCTTTAGGTTCTCAATGAGTTTTTACGACGTCATCATCATCGGCGCAGGCGCATCAGGACTCATGTGTGCAAGCCATGCAGGGCAACGCGGACGACGTGTGCTGGTGCTCGATAGCAGCAATAAAGTCGGCAAAAAAATCCTCATGTCAGGCGGCGGTCGTTGCAATATGACCAACCTATTTGTCGAACCTGAAAACTTCATTTCTGACAATCCACATTTCTGTATTTCAGCGCTGAATCGCTATACCCAGTGGGATTTCATCGCGATGGTGGAAAAGTACAAAATCCCCTATCACGAACGCAAACATGGTCAATTGTTCTGTAATGATTCTGCCAAAGACATCCTCAATATGTTGCTGGCGGAATGCGAAAAAGTAAACGTGGCGATCAAAACTCATTGCGAAGTGACACAAATTCAGACGATTGAAGGCTGCAAAGAAAACCCTTCAGCACGATTTAAACTGACCTCAAGTCAAGGCACCTATTTCGCTGAATCTCTGGTCATTGCGACTGGTGGTTTATCAATTCCAACACTCGGCTCAAGTGGCTTTGGCTATGACATTGCCAAGCAGTTTGGACACACCATCTTACCGTTACGCGCTGGCTTGGTTCCGTTTACTTTTACTGATGGCTTTAAAGCTGTAACGGAGCGTTTGTCAGGAATCGCA
This sequence comes from Aquirhabdus sp., assembly GCA_030150135.1. GTDB lineage: Bacteria > Pseudomonadota > Gammaproteobacteria > Pseudomonadales > Moraxellaceae > Aquirhabdus. The sequence goes on along the minus strand of JASLGO010000091.1, from coordinate 8,041 downwards.
GTCGACGGTACGATGAGCAGTGACACGGCTGCGTTTAGTGAAGCGATCTTGTTTACCCATCGCGGCATTAGCGGTCCTGCGGCATTGCAAGTGTCGAATTATTGGAACGTCGGCGAATCGATTAGCATGGATTTATTTCCGAGCGAAGATGAGACAGAACTTGCTGACTGGCTGAAACAACAAAAACAACAACATCCAAAATCACTCCTGCGCACCCTGCTCTATGATCGTCTGGTCAAAAGCCTTGTGCTGGAACTACAAACCTTACTCTGGGAAGCCCATGCCGAAACCGCGATGGGACAAATCCCTGATACCGTTTTAGATGACATCGCGCATTTACTGAAAAACTGGTCGCACAAACCATCAGGCACCGAAGGTTATCGCACCGCTGAAGTGACATTAGGTGGCGTAGATACGGCCGAACTCTCCTCTAAAACCATGGAAAGTAAAAAGCAAAAAGGCTTATATTTCATCGGCGAAGTCGTAGATGTGACGGGACATTTGGGCGGTTTTAATTTTCAGTGGGCGTGGGCTTCGGGTCATGCCGCTGCACAGTACGTTTAACTCTTAGAGATTTTTAGATCATGCAAGGTATTAAACGCCGCATTATTCATACCGTATCGTTTGAAGTCATTGGGCTCATTCTGGCTGTGCCTCTATTTGCATGGATTTTCAAAGATGGTTTTGCGCACATTGGGATTATGACCGTAGTCATGTCGCTCATGGCAATGATATGGAATATGACCTTTAACAAACTCTTTGAACTTTGGGAAGCGCGTCAGGATGACCATCATCGCACGGTCAAACGACGCATCGCTCATGCGTTAGGCTTTGAAGGCGGATTATTAATCGCCACTTTGCCGCTGATTGCATGGTGGATGCAGATGTCATTATGGGAAGCGTTGCTCACGGATTTAGGCTATATGTTGTTTTTTCTGATCTATGGTTTTGTTTTTAACTGGTGTTTTGATCGTATATTTGGACTCCCAAAACTGAAATAAACACATCAAATAACGCGTCATGTTGTGTTACGACAAGCGCTTTGACCCTCAGCCTCAATCCGCGTACAATTTCGTTCTGCAATTGATAAAAAGCCTAAAAAATCATGCCTCATCGTATAGAACCCGTCACGCTCGAGGTCGAAACGCCAGTCACCTATAAATCTTGGCTGCATACCACGCGCGACTATCATTTAGTGGGCGTGATTTCATTTTCTGCACCCGATCATCATCTGGTTGCTGAATGGGATGATCTGGAATTTATTCGTCGTCGCACGGATGAATTTTCAATTATTGGTTTTCCTGATTTTCTTGCAGCGATGGTCTTGGACTTGCGCGGTTTGCCCTTTCTGCTTGATGCCGATGCACCAATCTTTCCATGGCGCATGCTGGAAGAAGAATGTCCAATCCGAGTTTTGGTCAGCCGCACTCAGCTAGCACACTACTCCTCAGTGTTTGAACCAGCATGGCTATCATGGGATTTAGATTCTAGTATTGAGGATATTCGTTCTATATTGGATCGTAAAATTCAGTAGACGCTTTTTCATTTTATTGCTTCTAATTGGTCCTGAGCAACTGTTTGAGCTAAGCCTCAAGTTTTCATTTGCCTGAAATTATAGATAAGCCTCCTCATTAAAAGCTCCTCCCCTCACGCGAGTTTTGCGAAGGACACGGTTTTGCTTCCTTTTGCCAAGACAAAAGGAAGACCCGCGGTAGGCGTATCCTCCCATTGCTAAACACAACGATAAGACTCCCAGTTGATAGAGCTTTTGCTTATTAATACCTATATTTCAGCTCACCCAACACAGTCCGCTGCTGAAACGGATGGTATAAGAAGAATTGACGGTTATTGAGGTTGTCTACACCCAACGCCGCTGTCCAATGACGATCAAAGCGATATGACGCTCGCGCATCCATCACAAAGAAACTTTGAAAACCTTGATAGGCATCAGCGTTGATATCGGTATTGTCGACTGTCGCATACTGCTTGCCACTGTAACGACCTGCAATCGTAAACGCCCATTTTGGGTTCGGTTGATAAGTTGCGACTAAAGTTGCTCGCCAATCTGGAATATACGGTGTATGTTTGCCCACTGAAGTTGCGCCAGCGATGGTCGGAACATAACTGTCATTTTGTAGAGTTTCGGCATTCACATAAGTGACATTACCCGCCAATGATAAACCTTGAACCCACACATCATCGTGTTGCCCAGCCAATTCAATGCCACGCTGACGTGTTTTATCGACATTTTGAGTAAATGACACAGGCGTTGTATAACCTGCAATCATCGCAGTTTGGGAAATCAGGGCATCAGACACATGTTCTTCGAACAAGGACAGACGCAGATTGCTTGCTTCTATTTTACGTTCAAATGCGAGCTCATCGGACAAAACATTTTCTGGTTTTAAGAAAGGATTCGCTTGCGTATACGTCGTTCCCGTTTGGACGTTTTGATATAGCTCACCAACCGTTGGGAAGCGTAGCGCCTTACCGACTGAACCAGTGACAGTCCATAGATCGGTCATTGCCCATGCCAGCGATGCTTTCGGCGAAAATCCTGACTTATCTACACTCGGCTGATTCACTGCAAAGCTTTTGCCATTGCTCGCAGTGGAATAATTATAACCACTCGTTGCTTTCCACTGTTCATAGCGCCCACCCACGGTAGCTTTCAACACAGGTGTCAGTTGCCACACATCTTGCAGCCACAAAGCCTGCGTTTGCGTCTGCCCAAAAGAATTACTGTACAAACTACCTTGATCTCCAGAGGTCCAGTCTGCCGTGTTATAGGTTGGGCTATCTAACTTAAACCAATCCTCGTGCGCCCCAAAGCTCAACTGATGCGCAGCCAAAATCCCCTCTGCTGTTGACCAGTTGCCCTTGAGGTCCAAAGTTGTCCAGCCTGTACCACTGGCGTCAGTGATGCGACCAGCGCCACCATCTTGTGCGACGGGATACAGTCCTGTCGAAGTGCGCGTTTGATCTTCGAGATAGCGCATATTACTGGCGATCATTGACCAGTTAAAACCCTCTTGATCATGCGTCCCAATGGTCAAACTTTGTAAAAGGTGCTGCTGTTCAACCGCATTACTGGAGAATTGCCCCGCGATACTATTCGCGCTATAGCTATATCCGCCAATATTGACATTACCGCTGCTTGCGCCGTAATACGATGCTCCTGATGTGGTTAAATACGATTCTACTTTTGCATTGACCTGATTCTGCCAAAAACCAATCATATAAGAGGCTGATAATGTTGGCGTAAAATCATACGCCATTTTCCACTTCACATTATCCTGAATCGTATGAACAATATTACCAGCGCCCAAAATCTGAATAGCGCCACCTGTACGATTTTGATCAGCGATTGCACCTGTTACAACTGGTAGATTCGCTGAAGCAACTTTGGTGGATTGAGCAATCGTACCGAACGTGATGGGCTGGCTGGTGCTATCTAAATGCTCAGCACTCAGCACCCAAGAAAAATCTCCGACTTTATTGCCAAGAAAGAGATTGACCTGTCCTGCATTGTTACGATCTTTAGAGCTATACAACCCAAAATCCTGCGTTGTCCCACGCGCCGTCGCACTGGCTTGGAAATGATCAGGCATCTTGGTGGTAATATCCGTGACCGCACCATACGAATTCCCTGCATACGCAGCGGAATACGGCCCATACATCACATCAATCCGAGAAATTTCCTCAGGTGCGACCATAAACCATTGCGGTGAACCATTGCCATTATTGTTATTAATGAGTGTCGACAACAGTACGCCATCAGCAAAAATCAAACTCCGCGCACTACCATTCACGCCAGTGGTACGAGTCGCCAAAGGCGCTTGCGTATCACCGATATAACGCTTGCGCACCAAAACATCAGGCAGATATTTAAGTGCATCTTCGGTATTGACCACATTGATTGTTGTTGCTGCTTGCTCTGCGGTCACACTCGCCTTAGATGCTGGAAATTGCTTTGCGGCATCACTCGGTACACTTTGCACACGCTTATTTTTAACGGTTTGTGCTTTGACCTGAATCGTTGGCAAAGTCTGTGTGGCTTCTGATTGTTCAGGCTGTGCTTGATTCAGTAAATCCGACTCCGCTGCATAAGCCTGCTGACAAAACACGCTCATAACTGCAAGCGCCAACATCGATTGTGGAAACGATCGACCAAAAGAAACTGTCGTACTCATATTCATTCCAAAATTTATTCAAAATCAGTGAGAACCCTATTTTTAAAACCAATAGGACTTAAATTCATCATGATCAAACACATCGCATCGAAACGAATCCATATTGCACAGCACAACAAAACGATGTGCAAAAGCAGAGACACGTTAAACCAGCTATGTTTAATCGAACTGTATTTAGAGAATGAACTGAGGCGGCGCGCGGCCTTGAGGACGTAGATTTTTATTTTGTTTAAAAAATAAAAATCTAATGGCGTCAATCTGTACTGCATAGACAGTGACTAAGATTGCGACTAAAACAAAGGTAATATGATGGGCAGGTGGTAAAACCGAATGACCGAACAGAAAGCAAAAATTACAGAGTGCATGATGTAAATCATGGGTAGAAACTGTACTAGACGAGGATTGCTGATGCGGCGGAGCTTGTGAATCCGCCTTATGCTCGGAAATCTTCGTAGAATGTACTTCAGCCTGAGGCATACTCATCATTGACATATCAGACATGTTTGCCATCGACATGGCATGATCTGACTGAGATGGCAAGGCTGATGGCTGAACTAGACCTGCTTTGATGTGTTGCCGCGACTGCTGCTGTGACTGTTGAATATCTTGCGAAAATACCGCAAGTTCCTCACACACCCCATACCCCACACGAAGCTGCTCTGAAAGTATAGGCGTCAGGAATACCGACAGTTGCATAAGCCATGCAGCGAACGCGAGTAAGATGCCAAATCTTAAAGGAGACTGTCTAAACCGAAGCAGCGTGGACAATGATTTACCGAGCAATCACAAAATGTGGCGCGATTTTAGTCGTTTTCTATGATCTTATCTATGTAAACGTTTTGTAAACACAAAAATAATTTTACCATCCACAGATTAACCGTATAAAATCAAAATCTTAATAATTTACCAATAGTTCTCCACCGCAATATTCCCCACTCCGCGCCGATTCATAATGAGTCCACGCGCCTTTAATGCACTTCGGGTGTCATCCACCATCTGCGGATTTCCGCATAACATCACATGGCTTCTAGCAACGTCGAATTGAATACCCGCAGATTGTTCAAGCAAACCAGACTGAATCAACACGGGTAAGCGCTCATGCAAAGTAAAGGATGGATCACGCGTAACAATGGGAATAAATTGAAAACTCGCACCACCCTCATCTGCAAATGTTGCAGCCAGCGCATTAATTTCATGGACATACGCCAACTCATCCAGAGTCCGAACACTATAAGCCAAGATAATATGCCGATAATTTTGCCAAACTGCAAAATCTTGGAGAATGGATAAAAATGGCGCAAGTCCTGTGCCTGTTGCAAGCAGCCATAAATCCTGTGGAACAGGCTCTTGATAACGCGCCAACGTCAAATAGCCATACGGAATACGCTCGAGCAGCAGCTTATCACCCACCTGCAATGACTTTAAGCGTGATGTAAACGCACCATCAGGCACGACAATCGAAAAGAATTCGAGCGTCTCAGCAAAAGGCGAGGACACCACAGAATACGCACGTACAATCGGAGCCTCACCCGCAATCTCAAGACCAATCCGCGCAAACTGCCCTGCGGTAAACCGAAAATGAGCAGGTCGGGTCATTACAAAGCTAAATAGAGAATCACTCCAGCGGCGTACACTGAGTACAGTCTCACGGCTATATTTTTCCTCAAGCACATCTACCTCAGAGTTATTCGACACGGTACTTTGCATTGTACTCACCATTTCATCAATCATCATGCAACTTCCCGACCTTTGACTGCCCAACCTTCGACAACAACATGGTAGCATGTCGGATGATTAAAATGATTTATAAACATCTAGGGCTTATCACATGCGTATGACTTTGCGCCAATTAGCAGTGTTTGTTGCAATCGCCCAAGAAGGCACGGTCACACGCGCTAGCGAAGCAGTTCGTCTCACCCAAAGTGCGGCGAGTATGGCGCTATCAGACCTTGAAAGTGGGATTGAATCACCTCTTTTTGATCGGCAAGGCAAGCGCCTGCACCTCAACGATTTAGGGCGCTACTTACTCCCTCAAGCCCTCGAGATTTTAGGGCGCGCGGAAGCATTTGAACAAGCCGCGCGTGGTGAATTACAGGCGGTAGATATTCGTCTCGGTTCTACGCTCACAATTAGCGACTACATCATGCCTGACCTCATTGCAGGCTTTATTTTAAAGAAACCTGATGCTCAACTTCATCTGCAAGTGGGTAACACGCGTCAGATCATTGAAGCAGTCAGTCAATTTCAACTGGATTTAGGTCTCATTGAAGGTTCGTGTAATGTTCCTCATTTACAAACGATACCTTGGCGTACCGACGAATTAGCAGTATGTACATCCCCTGCTCACCCGCTTGCACAGAAGCAACAGCACTCACCGTTGACCCTTGATGATTTTAAAAATATTGAATGGATTGTTCGTGAAGAAGGTTCAGGCACACGTGAAGTCTTTGATAATATCGTGCTCAATGACTTTCCTGATGCAAACCTACGCCTCACGCTCGGTCACAATGAGGCTATTTTAAAAGTCGTTGCAGGTGGTATTGGTGTCGGCTGCGTTTCACGCCTTGCTGTTGAACCGATGATCAAGACAGGACAATTAGTCATTTTAGAAACACCATTCTGGATGCTCATTCGCCCCTTCTTTCTCATTGTCCATCGCCAAAAATACCAAGGTCCAGGCATGAAATCCTTTATGGAATACTGTCAAGAATCTGTTTAAGTCAGTGGAGACTTTTACTTTAAAAATAGTTCATTGAGTCGGTCGAAATGTGCGCTATCTGCCCCGTCACTTCGACAAGCTCAGTGAACTATATTTTTGAAAAAAATAAAATCATAGAAATAAAAAAACCAGACGAAAAGTCTGGTTTTTTTATGATGAATATCGTGAATTGCGTTCTTTACTGAACCACAAATCTCGCCATCGCAGCTAATGCTAACAAAGGTGCTGGGTAAACACCCAAAACCAACACTAATGCGGAGGTCAGCAATACCATCACACCACCCGCTTGCATTCCCCAATTGCTTTGCGCATCTAGCCCTTTCTTTTCAGGTGGGGTCATATACAACACAATCAGAACACGCAGGTAATAGTACAAGCCGATCGCCGAACCTAAGATCACAACGCCCAACAGATACCACGCTGCGCCTGTGGTTGCGGACAGGACGACGAAGAACTTCCCGATAAAACCAGCAGTTAAAGGAATACCCGCCAGAGACAACATCATCACGGTCAGCACAGCAGTCAACACAGGACGGCGCCAGAACAAACCACGATAATCAGCTAACGATTCAGCTTCATCGCCATCATACGGACTAGACATCAGTGCCACTGCACCAAATGCACCAATCGTCGTTAATACATATGCAACGATATAAATATTAATCGTTGGCAAGCTCGACATACCCGCTGCAACCAATGCAATCAGGATATATCCTAAATGAGCGATCGATGAATAACCCAGCAGACGTTTTAGATTCGATTGACGGACAGCCAGTAAGTTACCAATGATCACTGAAAGCACTGCAATCACCATCAGAATCTCACGAACACCGTCCATTGCCAGCGCGCCGGAGCTGAATAAGAAGCGTAAGGTCAACCCTAAAACGGCAACTTTACTCACAGTTGCCAAAAAGGTTGCCACAGGTGCAGGCGCACCTTGATACACATCTGGTGTCCAACGATGGAACGGTGCCAATGACAATTTGAACGCCAAACCAACCAGAATCAAGCCAACACCTGTTACGGCAAGTGGTTCATGCAAAGTTGTCACCAACACTTGACCGAGGCGATGGAAATCTAAAGTACCACTGAATGCGTATAGGAATGCCATACCCATCAATATCGATGC